>CAIUZU010000121.1 GCA_903903705.1 uncultured Helicobacteraceae bacterium | reverse complement strand
CCTGATGAACTTGTTATAGATAATATGAATCCTTTTACGATAAGAATAAAAAAACCATTAGAAGCAATAGTTGTAAAAGATCATATAAAAGGTGAGATAAGATTTGAACCTAATGATATCGACAGTTTTATTATTATGAGACAAGACAAGACGCCAATGTACAATTTTGCATGTGCAGTGGATGATATGTTAAGTGATATTTCTCTTGTAATTCGCGGTGAAGACCATGTAAGCAATACTCCAAAGCAGATCCTTATAAGAGAAGCACTTGGATATAAGAAAAATATTGAGTATGCTCATCTGCCGATTATCTTAAATGACGACGGTAAAAAAATGAGCAAAAGAGATGATGCTTCAAGTGTGAAATGGCTTTTGGAAGAGGGATATTTACCGTCTGCAATTGCAAATTATTTAATATTAATTGGTAATAAGCCTCCAAAAGAGATATTTGATATCAAAGAGGCTATAGAGTGGTTTAGTTTAGAAAATATATCTAAGTCCCCTGCCCGTTTCGATATGAATATGTTAAAGCATATAAACAGAGAGCATCTTAAAATGCTCGATGCAAAAGAGCTTTCTCGATATGTAGGTTTTGCCGATGAAGAGATAGGCGAGCTTGCAAAGGTTTATCTTGAAGAAGTAAACACGACAAAAGAGTTGAGATCTAAAATAGCACTTGTATTTGCCGAGAAAACGGTTCCTGACGAATTTAAAGAAGCAGCGCAGACAATAGTTGAAATTATTAAAAATGCACCCTACTTCGATGAATATGAAGATTTTAAAAATTACATAATGAAAGAGTCTGGAATTAAAGGTAAAAACCTTTTTAAATCATTACGACTTCTTTTAACCGGTGCCGAGCATGGTCCAGACCTTGCTGCGGTCTATAAATGTATCAAAAATTATATAGGCGAGATTGTAAAATGAGTATTTTAGTGGAGATAGTTCAAGGCATTGGAGCAATAGCACTTGGACTCATTAATGTTTATATATGGGTAGTTATCATAACTGCCCTGCTTAGTTTTGTAAATCCGGATCCATTTAACCCTATCGTTCAATTTTTATATAGGATAACAAATCCTGCATATGCACTTGTGAGAAGATATGTAAAAACAAATTTTAATGGTTTAGATCTAGCACCGCTTATAATTGTTATAGGATTGCAAATCATTACTGTACTGCTTGGTGCACTTTTACGTGCTCTTTAAGCACGTTTGCCGTTACTTTTTAAATTTTAGTATAGATGAAGATGCATTTGCATCTTCAAGAACTAAATCTGCTTTATCTGCTTTTTCAAATGTAACTATATAGTATCTGTTCCAATCACTTTTTATATCCACAAGATCTGAAAATCTGTTTTCTTGTGATAACTCTTCTACTTGAATCGGTAGTTTTGAGTTTAGCATAACTCTTAGATCTGTATCTGATGGTTTGTTTTGGTCAAAGACCTTTTTCTCTTTTTTTGTAAAAAAGAATATAAAGAAAGTTTCATCGTTATGAAATGTTTCAGGATACACTTCATTTAAATATATTGCAGAAAAGACACCGCTCACATTACCGTCTTTTGATACGATTTTACTGCTTTTAAGGCTTGATATCGCCAACTCTTGCTCTTTATCCATCTTAAATTCATAAAAGGCATTTTTTTTTGAACAGCCGCTAAAGAGTGTTAAAAAAGTTAAAATTATTAAAAAAGTTTTCATCTAAAATCCTATAAATAGTCGCAGAATTATATCTTATTAAACAAGCTTTTAACGACTATTTTGTATAATCACCCAAATTTTAATAAAGTATATACATTGAAAAAAAGATTAGCAGTTGCATTTACAGGTCCCTCCAATAGCGGTAAAACTACGCTTATACTAAAAGTTGCCAGAAAACTTATACATGATTATAAAAAAGATGTTGCCATAATCAAGCATGATCCAAAAGATAAAGCTCGATTTGATGTTGAGGGAAAAGACAGTTATAAGTTTTCAGATACTGGTGCTGAAGTTATTGTTACATCCCCAAATCGAACAACCTACTTTTCCAATAAACATAAAGATTTAGATGAGATGATTAGGCTCTTTGACAACTTCGACATTTTACTGGTTGAAGGGCTAAAAAATTTGCCTTTACCGAGAATCAGCATATTTCGAGACTCTCTGGATAGTGACTATTTTCCGTACATGAATGCTTTGGCTATCGATGGCACTATCAATTTGAATGAGTATGATTTACCGAGCAATATTGATATCTTAGATATAAATAGCGCCGATGACGTAATTTCGTGGATATTTAAAAATGCAAAGGAAGTATAAATAGATGACTGATATATTTAGAGCTATACAAAGAAGCGCCATAAGAATAAAAGATGCGATAGATACGAAAGATATTGGTTATTCGCAGCAAGAAAACAGTTCCGGTGAAACGCAGCTTCAGCTTGACATCAAGTGTGACATGATTATAGAGGAGGAGTTTTCATACGTTCCTTCAATTCATACGATTGCCAGCGAGGAGAAAGAGCATCAAGAAGTACTTCATGAGGGTGGCAAATATTTTATTGCCTATGATCCGCTTGACGGCTCATCTTTGATTGATGTAAATTTGAGTGTAGGCTCAATATTTGGAATTTATGAAAACGATTTTGGTGCTAAAAATATGGTTGCCTCTTGTTATGTAGTTTTTGGTCCAAGGGTTGAGATGGTTTTTGCTCACAATAAGACAAAGCTTCATCTACTTCAAGGTGGAGATTTTGAGTTTGTAAAAGAGATTCGTTTAAATGAAAAAGGAAAATTAAATGCACCGGGTGGGACTCAGCAAAACTGGGAACCATATCATAAAGAGCTTGTTGATAGTTTTTTTGCAGAGGGGTATCGTTTAAGATATTCAGGCGGCATGGTTCCGGATTTGCATCAAATACTTTTAAAAGGCGGCGGGCTTTTTAGTTATCCGGGCACTTCTGACAAGCCTAATGGAAAACTTCGCAAACTCTTTGAGGTATTTCCGTTTGCTTTTATCTACAAAGTTGCGGGCGGAGAGGCGATTGACGGTATAAATGATTTGATGGAGCTTGATTATGCGCATGTGCATGACACTTCACCATGTTTTTTCGGGTCAAAATATGAGATACAAAGAGTAAAAGAAGTTTATGCAGCAAAAAGATAGATTTGAGCTTCATCTTGATGAGATGATTGTGAAATTACAGAGTTGCCAGAAAGTTAAAGAGTTGAAAAGTTGCAGCAGTTGCGAGTTTTATCTGAGATGTGAACTAAGAACTGACTATGTTAAATCAGTTTACAACAGTATGTCCAAGGGCGATACCGGCGGATTTGAATTTTAAGGAAATGAAAAAAATGAGTAAATATATAACAACACCCATCTATTATGTCAACGGCGAGGCTCATATAGGGCATGCATATACTACTTTTATAGCTGATAGCATGGCTAGGTATGAAAAGTTAAAAGGT
>CAIUZU010000120.1 GCA_903903705.1 uncultured Helicobacteraceae bacterium | reverse complement strand
CAGTTAATACCAAATTCAAATAGATAATTTTTTATATCTATAAATTGCTTTTCTTCTTGCAATTTATATGCGATTTCATTAATTAAATCAACTCTTTCTTGTGGTTTCATATTAATTAAATTCCCTTAACAATCATAATATCTTCATCACTCAACCCATAAAGTTCATATACCATTTTGTCTATCTCTTTGTCGGTTTTTTCTATCTCTGTTTTTAATTTACATGTAAGGGTTTTGTCGTTTTCAAAGATGGCTTGCCACTCTTGTTTGAAGTTGCGTTCTTGGATTTTCTTTGTGAGTTTTTCATCTTGCTTTTGTATAAAATCGTTCAGTACTTTTTGCCCAAAAAGTTGTTGCATATAATTTTCCGTTGTTTTTATTGTTGCTTGTATCTTAGCTTATCCTTGCTATGCAAATCGTTAAACTTTTGTTAAATAGCTACAGACACTTAACTCGTAAAAAAATAATCATCAGATTTTAACCTTATAAATGAAGAGTATGAGTGAGATATAGCGAACTGGCATATATAAAAAATATACCGATATCGTCTCAAAATTTAGAGATTACGCAAGGGAGCTATACTCCAAATAAGACAAATAAAACGACTACATACACTCAACGGTAAAATTTAAATTTCAAGCTTAATTTTGCCGATAGCATAACTATGAACCAATGCTTGTATAAGATTTTGATACCCAATACCTAACTCTTTAGATTTTGCTTTAACTATTGCTAAGTCATTAACCGTAAATCTTATTGTTGTTTGTTTTTTCTCTTGCATTGACTTAGTATATTTTGCATAGTTTTGATAAGTTTGAAGTTCTTTATCAGACAATTGCTTACTCTTCCACTCACCATTTTCAATCCCTTTTAACAACTCTGACTCTTCTTGGTCAAATAAAAATGCTTTATTTTTCACTGTTTTCTCCATAATTTTTATCTAGTTTCCTACTTGGAATAATCGTTTTTAAAAATAACTCTTCATCATTTTCTACAAATGGAACATAACAGATATAGCCATTTAGTTCAATTATAAATATTTGTTGATTTGGATATTTATCTTTATTTGGATGGATTTTGCGATCTATAATCTCACCCATAAGTATCTTCTCAAGAACTTCTTCAAAACTCAAAACTCTTTGTATCTGTAAAAGTTGATTTTTCTCTTCATTCCATTTTATGATTTTATCCAAAACCACTCCTTTAAAGTGTTGATTTTAACATATTGTAGATGTAGTGTCAATACAATATTTATAAATCCATAAAATCGCAAATGACACTTAACACATAAAAAACAATCATCAAAAGTTAATCCTTAAAATGCTAGAATTACCCTAATTAAAGACGGAGAGTATGAGTGAAAGAGAGTTCAGAAGTTTTAGCACGAAAGTATCGACCAAAAAGCTTTGATGAACTCATCGGGCAAGAGAGCATTTCCCAAACTCTCTCTCTCGCACTTGACGCAAACAGACTCTCACATGCTTATCTATTCTCGGGGCTTCGCGGAAGCGGAAAGACCTCTACGGCTCGTATCTTTGCAAAAGCTCTTATTTGTGAGAAAGGCTTAACTCATCAACCGTGCGGAGTTTGCCAAAACTGCACCATGGCACTTGAAAATCGTCACATGGACATCGTGGAGATGGATGGTGCGTCATCTAGAAAAATTGATGATATACGAGATCTCATTGAACAGACGAAATACAGACCTACAACGGCAAGATTTAAGATTTTCATTATCGATGAAGTCCACATGCTCACAAAAGAGGCTTTTAACGCACTTCTTAAAACACTTGAAGAGCCGCCATCGTATGTGAAATTTATACTCGCAACTACAGATCCGCTAAAACTTCCGGCAACTATTCTTAGCCGTACGCAACACTTCAGGTTTAAGTCAATCGCCGTGAACAAAATAGTAGATCATCTAGCACATATTTTAAATCTTGAGGGAATCGGTTACGACTCTGAAGCTCTTGATATTCTTGCAAGAAGCGGCGGCGGAAGCCTTAGAGACACGCTTACTCTGCTTGATCAAGCCATCATCTACTCTAAAAATCATGTTGATGTTCGCACCGTTACAGACATGCTCGGACTCGTAGATCCAAAATTTATAAGCGAGCTTTTTAGTGCTATTTTTGAAAAAGATTATGCAAAAATAATTGAGTATGTAAAGGTTTTAGAAGATTATGAAGCGGAGATGGTTGTTGATGAGCTTATTGCATTTTTAAAAGATAGAATGTACGCTTCAGACGCCCTCTACTCTACCCTTGTGCTTGATAGATTTTTTAGAATATTAAGCGATGCAAAATATCTCTTTAGCATAAACGCAGACGGTTCTTTTGTGCTCTCGCTTATATTTTTCAAAATGGTCGAGGCACTTCGCATAAAAGAGGTTGATCAGATGATAGAGTCTTTGCAAAAAGAGATTCAAAGACCTGCCATCTCTTATGCTGCTCCTATTTTTAGAGAAAAGGCAGAAGCAAGTGCCCCAAAAGAAGATTTTGAGTCAGATTCTTCTGAATTTTTAAACTATCCGGATAATGAACAAACTCTTCAGATACAGCATGAGTTAAATCCCTATGCAAATGTATTTTCAGAACTTATTTTAAAAATCAAAGATAGAAATTTTGAGCTTGGTGAGTGCTTTGAGAAGAGTATCTCTTTTATCTCTTATGAAAACGCAACCCTTACATGGGAGAGCTGTGCTGATGATGAGTGTAAGAAAATCTTAACACACGGCTACTCGGTTGTAAAACAGCTAGTAAGAGAAGTGTTTGGATTTGAGACAAAAATCAAGCATGAGGCTTGCACAAAAGATCTAGAAGAAAAAAAAAATGATAAAATAACCTACTCTCCAAATATAGAGCAGCCTACAATGCCCTATCCTCAACCATCTTCAATGGTGGAAGAGGCAGAAATGGGAGGAAGTGCCAGTTGTGTAAATAACTGCGAAAACAGCGACTCTACGAAAGAGATAGACGGTGCAAAAATTTTAGAAGAACCGATGGTTCAAAGAGCAACAGAACTGTTTGAGGCTACAAAAAGAACCGTTCAACTAAAAATTTAACTCTTTAGCATACTCTTTATACTAAAACTAAATACAGAACCTTTACCGAATTCAGAATTTATTTCAAGCGAAGAGTTAAGCACCTTGAGTATATGTTCAACCATCGCCAGACCGAGTCCCATGGAGTTGTCCCAGCTATTTTTTTCGACTCTGTAAAATTTGCTTGTTATTTTTTCTAAATGCTCCTCTTTTACCCCTATTCCGCTATCTATTACAGAAATTCTCTTCTCATTTGACTCTATGACAACATCGCTATTTGAGTATTTAAGAGCATTGTCTACCAAGTTAATAAGGACTAACTCCAGCATAGTTTTATCGCTTAAAAATATTTGTCTATCTACTTTTACAATTATCTCTCTATCTTTATACTTTGATGCAAGGTTTGATGCAACTTCACTGCAGAGCTGTTTTATGTCAAATTCACTTTTATTGATGGCTAAATCACCATTTTCAAGCTTTACCGAAAGAGCGAGCCTATCGAGCATTTTTGAGATTTTTTCACCGTTTGAGCTGATTTTGCTTAAAAATTTATCACGAATACTCTGCGGCATATCACTATCTTCTTGAATAGTTTGCGCATACCCGATTATGGATGCCACAGGATTTTTAAACTCATGAGAGAGAGCAGACAATATGTCGTTTCGCTGCTTGTTAACAAGTCTCAACTTAGCCATATTTTTAATCTTCTTCTTCTCATTTTTACTCAGTTTTTTTACTAAATTTTTCAGCGAAAGAGAGATTTGCAAGAACTCATAAAAATATCTTGTCTTTATAACGGCTTTATAGTTTTTGTTTGAAACCTCATCCAAATAGTTTGTGATTTGAGTGATATCATAAACTACCTTTTGACTCATCGTTCTTGATACAAAAGTTGCAATAATCACGATAGCGATAAAAACAAAAAACAGTTTCATCCATAAAGAGTAAAAATCATACATTATCTGCGCCAAACTCATCGATACACGTATATATATCTGTTCATCTTTATACGGTATTCTTTTTGCAACATATAAAAAATCAGTTTGTACCGTGTCTGAGTATCTTGTTATGTCTCCATATTTTTGGGTATTTGATTGCATAAGTTCAAATCTTGAAGAGTGATTGTCCATCTCATTTTTATCGGCATTCGACTCTGCTATAACTAAGCCGTCTTGTGAAACTACGGTTACCCTAAGAGATGTGTTCTTATGAATAACTGCTACGTAATTATCTAAATCTTTTACACTTTCAAGTTCAACACTCATAAGCTCAATCGCATGTTTTAGATGATTTTTATTATGCTCTATAATTATGTTTTTTAAAACTATGTAGCTAATAACGGATGTAATAAATAACGATGCACTAAAGAGCAATAAAAATTTAATTATAAATATTTGATGAATTTTTAACACAGTTTATATCCTACGCCTCGAACACTTTGTATGTAATCTTTTGTTTTGTCCGGATCTATCTTCTCTTTGAGTCTATTTATGGCTACATTTACAGTTCTATACTGATACTCTTCGCCCTCGTCCCAAACATTTTCAAGCAAGTAGTCGCGATCCAGTACGCTGTTTTTATTTAAAATAAACTCGCTCAAGAGATTAAACTCAAGCTTTGTTACATCCACGATTTTGCCATCGACGCTAAGCGTTCTTGAGCTTTTATCTAAAACCAAATCTCTATGAACAAGCGTTCCGTCTTCTATCTTTTTTGTAGTTCTGCGTAAAAGTGCCTTAACTCTTAGTATCAGCTCTTTCATGTTAAAGGGCTTTGTTATGTAGTCATCTCCGCCTCTTAAAAAGCCCTCTTCCACTTCAGAATCAAGATTTTTTGCGCTTAGGTAAATTACGGGTGTAGTAAATCCGTCTTTGCGAAGTGCTTGAACAAACTCGCTTCCCTCGACCCCGGGAAGATTTCGATCCATGATAATCTAGTCGACATCTTCTTCGATAAGCATTCTCTGGACTGTTTTTGTATTTAAAATCCCTATAACTTCATAACCCTCTTTTGATAGGTTATATTCTATGAGTTCTAACAAATCTTCTTCATCTTCTACTACGACAATTTTTATATTCATCTACAAATCCAAAGCTCTATTTTTACTATTGTATCAAAAATAGATTTCTTTTTTATTACAATTAAAGTATTCTTGCCTTATAATGAAGCAAAATAAATTTGAGGATTTGTCATGTTTGTATCATCTTTTAATACATATATCGGTACAAACAGCTCAAATAAAAGTGAGACTTACAAGGATAGGGAGCTTAAAGGCGACTTTGAATCTTTTAACAGCGAACTCTCAAAATCTACAGTTTTAAAACCTTATACCAATGCAAATCTGCCAATTGATTATATTTCAAACTACAAATCTTTCTCCAATCAGCAAAAACTCCATGAACAGATACAAAATCAAAATGGCGGAGAACTTAAAAAATTAACCGTTTTAAATAATGCTAAAATTGCCTACGAAGAGAACACAAAAATGTTTCCTCTCACTAAAAAACCTGCATTTACATTGACTCAAACACCAAAAATAGATGAGAAACTGCCACATAACGTTCAAGAGGCAAAAGAGAAAACTCTACGTCACACAATGGTAAATACATATCTGGCAAACGATAAATAT
>CAIUZU010000119.1 GCA_903903705.1 uncultured Helicobacteraceae bacterium | reverse complement strand
CGCTTTATGAGTCTAAAGAGAGCGGAAGAAATAGGGTTACATATAAGTAACTTTAAACGCCAATTCAAGTTTAAAGTGCATAAAATATTGCTAATAAGTAAAATATGATAAGGCTTCTTAGAAGAGATGAAATTTTTTAATGTAGAATTTTTAAAGATTTGTATGAGAAATATCTTTTTACTATCCTTGTCTCTGCTTTTTTTAGGATGTGACGGAGAAGTTTTTAAAAAAATAGAGGACAAGAGCAAAATCGGAGCAAAGATAGATACAATAGAGATTGCAGCGAGTGACTCTTTTTCCTACAAAGCTTCAGAGAGTTTTTTAAAAGAACAAGGTTTTTTAGTCGATAAGTCGGACTATAAACTAAGGGTAGAGCATAGAGATTATGCTAAAACATGTAACAACCCTCTCTCAAAAACATCCTCAGATTACAATTATGACGGACTTGTGGCAATAACTCTTTTTTATAAAAATGAGAAAGTCTACACAAGTTTTAGAGATTTTAGAGGTGATGTAAATAAAGAGCTATTTATAGATCTCATCGACGTAATGGTTGAAGATTTGAAGATAAAAAAGTAAATTTGTTTCTCAATTTTATGGAAACGAAGATTTATCTTCGTCTGTTTTGAGAAAGTTAAAACCTCGTTTCCATCCTATTTTGTGCATATATTTAGAATGTAAATTCTATAATAGGCTATTGGTTTAACTTATATTGCAACAATATTTCTAAGAGAGCGGACAATAAAGCGATGAACAAGACTATTTATTTTTTACTATTGTTTATTCTTTTAACATCTGATGCAGTTTGCTCGGTTGAACAAAAAGTTTCTCTTACTTTGGAAGAACAAAATTATCTTAAAGAAAAAAAAGAAATTAGGATGTGTGTAGATCCTGACTGGGAGCCTTTTGAAGTTATCGATAAAGATGGCAACCATGTGGGAATTGCAGCGGATTTGATAGCGTTGGCGGCTGGGCGTGTGGGAGTTAGTATCAAGTTGATGCAAACCAAAACTTGGAAAGAGACACTTAGCTTATCCAAAGCACAAAAATGTGATATTTTAAGTTTTGTAAATCAAACGCCAGAACGTGATAAATGGCTTATTTTTACGCAACCTATTTTGTCTGATCCAAATGTTTTGATTACCCGTGAAGAACATCCTTTCGTTGGAGATTTACATGGACTAAACAATGAGAGTGTCGTTCTTCCTTTTGGAACCTCTATGCTTGAGCGTTTTAGTAAAGATTTTCCCAATTTACAAATGATATCCGTTGTTTCAGAGGCGGATGCGATGAAGATGGTTTCGGAAAAAAAAGCAGATATGACGGTACGCTCACTTATTGTAGCTGCTTATATCATTAAAAAAGAGGGATGGTTTAACCTAAAAATTTCGGGTCAGCCTCAAGGATATGAGAATAATCTGCGTATCGGAGTAGTGAAAAATGAACGACTATTGCGTAATATTTTAGATAAAGGTATCAGTACCATTACTCCTATCGAGCGTGAAGCCATCATCAATAAACACACTGGGCTTACCGTGAAGAGTGGGATTGATACTAAATCAGTAATCTATGTTGTTGCAGGATTATTTGCAGTGATAGGATTGATTGTTCTTTCGAACTATTTTTTACGCACAAAAGTGCGCCTTGAAGTGGCAAAAAATCTTAAAATTAAAGAGGAGTTATACGCTAAAACAAAACAGGCCGAAATCGGCAATTTGATAGCCAATATCTCCCACCAATGGCGTGAACCGCTTTCAAAACTAAGTTCTATAAATCTTATGACAATCGTTAAAATAAAAATGGGACAAAACATAGAAAAAGAGTGGCTTCTTGAGCAATCTCAAACGGTTGAAAATACCATAGATTTTATGTCTCACACTATGCAAAACTTTTTAGAATTTTATAAAAAAAGCAGCGTCATGCAGAAGTTTTCTGCAATTGAATCAGTTGAAGGAGTATTGTCGATAATCGAAACAAAATTTATTGACCATGGAATCAAGGTAAGTTTACAAGGCAATGAAATCTTGATGATTGAGGGGATTAAAAATGAGTGGATGCAAGTTTGGCTCAACCTGCTCAATAATGCGATACAAATTTTAGTTGAGCGTCATACTCCAAATCCTATTATAGCCATAAAAATAGATGCGCACTCCATTAGTTTTTGTGATAACGGCGGTGGAATGTCCTATGAGCAATCTTCTGGCGGTTTGGGTTTGCCGATGTGTAGAGAGATTGTTTCCAAATACGGAGCTGTTTTTGAACTCAAAAACATAGACTCAGGCGTGTGCGCAAGTGTCGTGTTCAATAATATTGCGTAGAAAATACTTTTTAATTTTTCATATATAAATTTTTTGCGATATGTTTGCGATTTCAAATTGTTATAGTTTGGTTTTGTATTATATTAACAAGGTTTTAATTGATAAAATTTTTAATT
>CAIUZU010000118.1 GCA_903903705.1 uncultured Helicobacteraceae bacterium | reverse complement strand
TACCCTGCTCCTGATATGGGAACTTCTATAGCTCCCAAGTATCTAAGAGGTCTATTTAAAAAAGAGGATAAGATGATTGTTATTCTTGATATAGACAAAATCTTAGACAAGGAAGAGATGCAACGTCTTTCCCGTCATTCGGTGGAGATGGTCGCTTAGAAAATTGCTTTTTTGTATTTATATTTGCAACAAATATGCAACTTTAAAATGATATAAATTAAAGTTTAATTTTATTAAAAAGGCTAGGATTCAGATGTTCGTGTCCAAAAAACGATTTAAAAAGCTCGAGAGACAATATGAAGATATATCTAAAGAGAATGAAATGCTTAAGAAGCAGATCGCTCTTTTTAAAAATAAAGAAGATGAGCAACTATATGAATCACTATCTATGTCCGATGAGAGCCAAAAATATCGTTTAGAACACTCGGTCGCTTCTAAATTCACGTCATCGACTATCGAGGGTTTATCGATAGTTTATAAAACTTTTGAGGCGATACTACAGGGTATTGGAGATATAAGGGAACTAATATTGATAGAATCGGACGAACTCGCCAATTCTAAAACCGATATTATAGATGTCGCAAATTCATTAGAGACGCTTATATCTATACTAAATAATTCCAATACAAAAATGGATGCGCTCATCAGCGGAGTAAACGGAGTTAGACAGATAGTTACCCTTATTAACGATATCGCAGATCAGACTAATCTGCTTGCTCTTAATGCCGCTATCGAAGCGGCACGTGCAGGAGAACACGGACGAGGCTTTGCAGTCGTAGCCGATGAAGTCCGCAAACTAGCTGAGCGTACGCAAACGGCTACTAAGCAAGTGGACGTAAATATACAAATTGTTAGACAAGAATCGGATGAAATAGAGTCCCTAAGCGACAACATGGTCGATATCGCCGCCCAAACCAAAGATGCCGTTAATAAATTCAAACAGACACTGGATAAATTTGCCAATACTTCCGGTGACATTTCTCTCTCAAGCCAAGACCTGCTAGGTTATACATTTGCAAGCTTTATAAAGATAGATCACTTAACTTATAAAGCAAATGTTTATGAGTCTGTTTTTAGCACTTCTCCTACACTTGATGCGTATTTACCAAAAGCAAATGACTTTAAACTATGGTATGAAAGTATTGCAAAAGCCTCTTTAGATAAAAAATATAATTTTACTACCGTTGAATCTTTACAAAAAGAAGCCGTCTCATATGTTTATGAAATCATTCATCTGCTTGAGGGAGGGACTTACGGAACCAAACAAGATAATATTCTCTCATTATTTGAAAAAATTGAATCTCTCAGTAAGAAACTATATGCCGCAATCGATAATGCTTAAACGCTAAGTTATGGGTTATTTGTGGGAATTCGCAAGTCGCTCAAGCGATGCTAAATAAAAATTTATAAAAACAAAAAAGGATTAATTATGGCAGAAGAAACAGAAAACAAAAAAACAGAAGATAAAAAAACAGAAGATAAAGAAGCTCTTAAGGCACAGCCAAAATCAAATACATTGATGATTGTTGCTATTGGCGCATTGGTATTTATTGTTATACTGATTGGTATACTTGTAGCCGTATTAATTGGTAAAGATGACCATAATACACATGAAAGTCCTGCACCTACAACACATGGCACTCCTACTAATGTCGATCAACATGATGCACATCAGGAACAAAAACCTAAAAGTCCATCCGAGGCAACAAGGAAATTAAGTGAAATAGGAACGATACATCCTCTTGAAATACTCGTTGTGAATTTAAAAAGTGATAACGGACGCAGATACTTAAAAACATTAATTTCATTAGAAATAACAGATCCTAAACTAAGTATAGAATTAACATTAAAAAATGCAGTTATTAGAGATAAAATTATCAGAATTCTATCATCAAAATCAGTAGAAGAGGTTGCTTCTACCAAAGGTAAACAAACATTAGTAGATCAAATTACAGGGGCTTTGAACTCAATGCTCGATACAAAATCGATTAATAGTATATACTTTACGGAATTTGTTGTACAATAAAATATCAACTGATTTTAGGCACTGACTAAGTAAGCATTCTATTTGCTTATCGAAGGTGTCAAGTTATGCTTGGCGGTAACTTTTTTATAAATCTTTTTGTAAAAAAATTTCATAAAATGGCACTATTTCTATAACGTTAAGCTGGACAAACTCTACCCTGCTCCTGATATGGGAACTTCTATAGCTCCAAAGTATCTAATAGGTCTATTTAAAAAAGAAGACAAGATGATTGTTATTCTTGATAT
>CAIUZU010000117.1 GCA_903903705.1 uncultured Helicobacteraceae bacterium | reverse complement strand
TTCCTTTCATAAAACTCTTAAAACCGCCGCTTACTCTTACCCCGTACTCAAAATATGAGAGTACGATAACGGAAAATGCAAAAATCAATATCTGAAAATATGAATGAACCTTATATTTTTTTTTCTTTGCGAAATAGATTGCGACAGCTACAAGAAACGGTAAAAGAGAGACGATCAACGTTACGAGATCCATAAAAAAAGGAGCACGCGTTCCAAAAAAACCGCTTTGAAACATATATCCTGTATTATCAGCCATCATTTAGCCTTTCTCTTTTTTTGTCTATAAATATACCACGAAGCTAGTAAAAACAAAGCAAAAAAAACTATGATAATTATTTGATTTAAATAACTTTCTATCAATTCTTGATTTTCTCCTATCATATAACCTAGCATCACTAAGATAAAAGCCCAAATGCTTGCTCCTAGAGCCGTATATATCGAAAATGTAATTAAATTCATGCGTGCCAGCCCTGCAGGTATTGAGATAAGCTGTCGAATGCCCGGAATTAATCTTCCTATAAAAGTAGAGATATGCCCATGTTTCGCAAAATAGTCATCCATCTGCTCTATCGCACTCTCGTTTATAAAAAAGTATTTTCCATATTTGTAAAGGATTTTTCTACCAAGAAGAAGTGCTAAATAGTAGTTAACAAATGCTCCTGCCATAGAACCAGCCAGCGAACTTATCATTATCATCATGATTCCCATTTCGCCTTTTGATGCTAAATATCCGGCAGGAATAAGCACTATCTCGCTTGGAAATGGGATAAATGAACTCTCTATCATCATAAGCAAAAGTATGCCTACATAGCCCCATTCAAAAATAAGATCAACCAAATCTGCCGCTAACTCTTTAACCATTTACTGCCTTTAGAGCATCTTGAATCATCATCTTTGCCACATCTCTGCTTGAATGTTCTAAGAGAGCCTTGCTTTTGCCCTCTAGGTTTTGCCCTAAAATTGAGATTAAAATAGATTTCAAATCACGACCCTCTCTCTCACACCATCCTAAATCATTATCGACTATAAATTTTGCATTATAGTATTGGTGATCAGAAGCTGCATGCGGAAAAGGGATAAAAAGAGCCGGTAAGCCGTTTGCACATAGTTCCCAAAGTGTACTCGCACCTGAGCGGCTTATAGCCAAATCTGCCCTTGGCATAAGAGAGTTCATTTCTTTGGTAAATCCGTAGATCTCTGCTTCTACACCTAAGTTCTCATACTCGTTTTTTACTCTCTCAAAATCTCTTTCGCCTGCTTGATGGATTATTTTTATCCCCATCTCTTTAAGCTCTTTTGCCACACTTAAAGCTAAATCATTTATCGCTTTAGCGCCCTGAGATCCGCCTAAAAAGATAATGGTTTTTATCTCTGTCCTAACTCTTGCACTCTTAAAAAACTCATCTTTAACCGGATATCCCACAATAGGCGAATTTTTGTCATACGCACTGATAAATCTTTTAGCAAAGGGTTTTAAAAGAGCATTCAGCCTACCCTCAACGGCATTTTGTTCATGTATAAAAAGCGGAATAAATCGACTAAGAGACGCAAACGATGCAGGAGCGGCAGAAAATCCGCCGACACTGTAGGTTGCTTCTATATTATGTTGTTTAAGAATTTTTCTTGAAGCAAAAAAGGCACGTATTACAAGCCAGAGAGCCTTTAACTTTCCAAAACCTTTTTGATTTACGACACCTGTTGTTTTTAAAAAATAGACATGGCTAAATGTACTATGCTCTTCAAAATATTTTCTATCCTGTCCGCTTGTCGAACCGATAAAGATGGCTTCATGTCCATCATTTACCACAGCTTCAACCAACGCCTCCGCAATCATTAAATGTCCGCCCGTTCCGCCGCCGGTTATGCAAAATTTCATCTATTTCTCCATATAAATCAGTTAATCCATTTTTGTTTTTTTCGATGCCATCAAAACCATGCCTATCCCAATGGAGGCAGCTAAAATCGAAGATCCTCCGTAGCTCAAAAACGGAACGGAGATTCCTTTGATGGGCGTAATTCCGCTGATTCCGTATGCGTTTACCAAAAATGCGAAAGCGAGTAAAAATGCAATTCCCAAGCTAAAAAGATATATTCTTGAATCTTCTGTCCTATTTGCAATCTTAAAAATTCTCTGAATCATCAGAACAAAAATTATGACGACGACAAGAACTCCCATAAATCCAAACTCTTCCGCAAGCCCAGCTAGTATAAAGTCTGTATGTACCTCACTTAAAAAACCCAACTTAAAAGTTCCATTTGACATCCCCACGCCAAAAAGCCCGCCATTATGGATAGCGTTGAGCGAGTGCCCTATCTGATACGGCTCAACCTCGGTAGGAACTCTCAGCTGTGCAGCCACGGATTCCGGAAATATCTCTAAAACGCTATTTTGTGCGAGTGCCCACCAAGATTTTATACGAAGGATTCTATGCTCTGCCGTAAAAATAAAAAAGAGGAAAAAGAGAAGTGCCCCGATGAGAAGAGTCAAGAAAAATCTAAAACTGCTTCCGGCAAACATAAGCATAAAAAGCAGGGTAAGCCCAAGTACGACAACCTGACCCAAGTCATTTTGAACAATAGCTATAATAAACATAGCTCCCACAAAAATAAATCCATAGGGAATAAACCGGATAAACTCCTCTTTTACTCCCATGCCACCGTGG
>CAIUZU010000116.1 GCA_903903705.1 uncultured Helicobacteraceae bacterium | reverse complement strand
CGGTATTCAATTGAGAGTTCAAAATCGGTCTCTGAGTTATCAATAGTAAAAGCGATAGGAAAGATGATAACACTTCTGCTTTTTATATCTCTAAGTTTATCTTCCAAAGAGGGTTTTAACCACTCCATCGGTCCTACTTTTGACTGGTATGCAAGATGAACTTCATTAAACTTCATACCCTCATCTTCAAGCATTTTACTCAAAAGCGCCACATGTTTTTCTATGTGTTTTTGATAAACATCACCTGCTTCTATGATTTTTACCGGAAGTCCATGTGCGGAGAAAATCATATCAAAGTCTTTACATTCGTCTATGTTTACCATCTCTTTGATTCGCTCAATGATAGCCTTGTTATAGTTTGCATTTTGAAAAAAGTGCTTCACTTCGACTAAAATCGCATCACCGCCTTTTGAGTGATAATTTTCTTCAAAATCTTCCAGTGAAGACTTTGTAGTAGTCGTTGAAAACTGCGGATAAAGAGGAATCAGATAGATTTTTTCTATATTTTCTTTGTTTAAACGCTCAATAACCTCAGAAACAAAAGGAGGCGTGTAACGCATAGCAAAATCTACTATCACACTCTCATCCATTCTTGCTTGAAGCTTTGAAACAAGTTTTTTCGTATGCCCGACAATAGGAGATTTCCCACCAATCTGCTTGTAAATCTCTTGGGATTTTTCAACTCTTGAAAAAGTTATCATCTTAGCGATAAAACTTCTTAAAAGAGAGCTTTTCACCGTAATAATGTTTTTATCATTAAACATATTTGTCAAAAAAACTTCAACTTCCTCTAGGTTGTTTGGACCGCCCATATTTAGTAAAACTATTGCCTCTTTTTTCATAACTAATCTCCTTTAGCCCTTAAGCTCACTTCATACATTATCTGTTGCAAAGGCAACATATCTTCATAAATTTTATAGAGTGTATCTATAAGTTTATCACCCTCTTCTATAATCTCAGGCTCTAAGATTTTATATGTTGCCATGCCTTTATGCAGACTTAAATCTGCACTCTTCATTTGAGGAGTAAAACCTTTTGGATACTTTTTATACTCTTTACCCATAGTGCTATATCCTAAGGCATTTATCTTTTTGAGCGTCTCATCAAGAGCAACTCTTCTTTTTTCATCTCCTATGTATTCACGATAAGCATCCAGCATAGGTTTATTGAACCATCTGACACCGACTGCTACAAAGAGTTCATCGGGTGAAAAATGTAGATAAAAAGATGATTTTTGAAGTCTGCATCCGCTCCATCCGCCTTGAGGAAAGATAATACCTATTTTGGACTTCATAGGCTCTTTATTTTCGCCCATTCTGCGGACATCTCTATACATTTTAAAAAGAGATTTGTTTATTTTAGGTTCTGCATCTACAGTCGGTTCTAATGCCATAAGATGTTCACCCATCTCAACCACAAAGGCTTTTGAAGGGTTTAGTATATATTGCTCATACTCATCTCGGTGAGCTTCAAAGTACTCTTTAGAGTTGTTTTTTCTAATAGACCCTAAAAACTCCAACGCTTTTTTAAAACCGTTAAACTCCACATGTAAGCCTTTAAGCTAATTTTCTATTTCTAAAAGCAACCGCTATCAAGAGAAAGAGAATTGCGTAAGTAATCGGTACGAAATCAGGAACAGGAACAGGGTCGCCTTTTGCATACGAGTGCATTCCGGCTAGATAGTAGTTTACTCCGAAATATGTCATGATAACCGAAGTGTAAGACAAGAGTGAAATAACGCTATAGTTAAATTCGCTGTAAATCGGTTTAATAAATCTTAAGTGAACTACAACAGCATAAATCAAGATGGTTACAAGTGCCCATGTCTCTTTTGGATCCCATCCCCAGTATCGTCCCCAGCTCTCGTTAGCCCAAACGCCTCCCAAGAAGTTACCTAGCGTTAAAAATGCCAAACCTATCATTATACTCATCTCGTTTATGGAGTTTAACTCTTTTATGGAGAGAGAGATGTGCATATCGTTTTTCTTATTTTTGAGTATGAAAAGTAAAATCGTGATAAATCCTAAAAGTGCTCCAAGACCCAAGAAACCGTAGCTTGCCGTAATTACCGCAACATGTATGCTTAGCCAGT
>CAIUZU010000115.1 GCA_903903705.1 uncultured Helicobacteraceae bacterium | reverse complement strand
GCCGTTTGACGGAAATGGTCCTATAGAAACTACAGAGACTCGCTTTGTTGAAGAAAAAGCTCCTGGTATTATGGATAGTAAATCTGTTCATGAGCCTATGGCAACGGGTATTAAGGCAATTGATGCATTAGTTCCAATCGGTCGTGGTCAAAGAGAACTTATTATTGGTGACAGACAAACTGGTAAAACAACAATCGCATTAGACGCTATTATCAATCAAAAAGGCAACGGTGTTGTTTGTATTTATGTTGCGATTGGTCAAAAAGAGTCAACTGTCGCACAAATAATTCGTCGTTTAGAAGATCATGGTGCAATGGAATACACAATTATTGTTTCTGCTACAGCTTCTGAGGCTGCTGCACTTCAATTTTTAGCTCCGTATACCGGTGTTACTATGGGTGAATATTTCCGTGACAACGCAAGACATGGTCTAATCGTATATGATGATTTATCAAAACACGCAGTTGCATATCGTGAGATGTCACTTATTCTTCGCCGTCCTCCGGGCCGTGAAGCATATCCTGGAGATGTTTTTTATATCCACTCTCGTTTACTTGAGAGAGCTGCAAAAGTTTCTGATGAAAGAGGTGCAGGTTCGTTAACTGCTCTTCCTATTATTGAAACACAAGCAGGGGATGTTGCGGCATATATTCCTACAAACGTTATCTCAATTACTGATGGTCAGATTTTCTTGGAAACTGAATTATTTAACTCAGGTATTCGTCCTGCAATCAACGTTGGTCTTTCTGTATCTCGTGTTGGTGGTGCAGCTCAGATTAAAGCTACTAAGCAAGTTGCCGGTACTTTAAGACTTGATCTTGCTCAGTTCCGTGAATTACAGGCATTTGCTCAATTTGCATCAGATCTTGACGAAACATCTCGTAACCAGTTAGAGCGTGGACAAAGAATGGTTGAAGTTTTAAAACAACCACCATTCTCTCCACTTCCTGCTGAGAAGCAAGTTATGATAATATTTGCTGGAAATGAAGGTTTCTTAGATGATATGGCTCCATCAAATGTTGTTCGTTTTGAAGCTGAGATGTATCCTTTTATTGAAGCATCTTATCCTCAAATTTTTGAAAATATCAGAGCTACTTCTACAGTAGACAATGATACTAAAGCATTAATGAAAAAAGCACTTGAAGAGTTCAAAGCTAGCTTTGTAGCGGCGTAAGGAAAACTTTATGGCAAACTTGAAAGATATTCAAAGACAGATAAAGAGTGTTTCTAATACTCAAAAGACAACTCGTGCGATGAAACTTGTATCAACTGCAAAACTTCGTCGTTCAGAAGAGTTAGCAAAGCGCTCTCGTCTTTATGCTGCAAAAATGAATCAGGTTATTGCCGAAATAGCTGGACGTATTAAATGTAACAAAGTCGGTGGAATCGACAATCGTTGTTTTATAGAGATTGAAGATCCAAAGACGGTTGACATAGTTTTTGTAACTGCTGATAAAGGTTTATGCGGTGGATTTAATATTCAAACTATTAAAGCCGTTAAAAAACTTTTAGCAGAGTATAAAGCAAAAAATGTAAAAGTGCGTTTACGTGGAATCGGTAAAAAAGGTATTGAATTTTTTAAATATAACGAAGTCGAACTTTTCGACTCAGTTGCAAATCTTAGTTCTAAACCTGACAAAGAGAGATCGGATGATTTCATTTTAACTTCTATTGAAGATTTTAAAGATGGAAAAATTGATGCTCTTCATTTTGTGTATAACGGATATAAAAACATGATAACTCAAGAGTTACATGTAAATAAAGTATTACCTGTTGATGCAACTCAGTTTGAATGCAATGAACCGGAAAAATCAATGCTTGAGATAGAGTCTCAAGATGAAGAAAAAATGCTTGATTCTTTAGTTAACAAATATGTTCAATATGCAATGTATTATGCATTAATTGATTCTGTTGCTGCTGAGCATAGTGCTAGAATGCAGGCAATGGATACCGCAACTAATAACGCTAAAGATATGGTTAAGTCATTGAATGTTAAATTTAATAAAGCTAGACAAGCAGCTATTACCACGGAACTTATAGAAATTATAAGCGGTGTGGAGTCTATGAAATAATGGAGAAAAATATGATTGGTAAAATAAGTCAGGTTATGGGCCCGATTGTTGATGTTGATTTTGATGGATATCTTCCAATTATCAATGAAGCAATTGAAGTTAATATACATTTAGAGGGTACTGTAACTCGTTTAGTACTTGAGGTTGCAGCTCACTTAGGTGATGGTCGTGTAAGAACGATTGCAATGGATATGAGTGAAGGTTTAGTACGTGGGATGGATGCAGTAGCTACTGGTGCACCTATTAAAGTTCCGGTTGGAGAGAAAGTACTTGGTCGTATTTTCAACGTAATCGGTGAAACGATTGATAACGGAGAACAGATTACTGATGCACCTATGTGGTCAATTCATCGCCAGCCTCCAAAGTTAGTTGATCAGTCAACTACAACAGAGATGTTTGAAACGGGTATCAAAGTTGTTGACTTATTAGCACCGTATTCAAAAGGTGGTAAAGTTGGACTATTCGGTGGTGCTGGTGTTGGTAAAACAGTTATTATCATGGAGCTTATCCACAACGTTGCAATGGGTCATGACGGCCTATCTGTATTCGCAGGTGTTGGTGAGAGAACTCGTGAAGGAAATGACCTTTATCATGAGATGAAAGATTCTAACGTTTTGGATAAAGTTGCACTGTGCTACGGTCAGATGAGCGAGCCTCCTGGAGCACGTAACCGTATCGCATTAACTGGTCTTACAATGGCTGAGTATTTTAGAGATGAGATGAAGCTTGATGTATTGATGTTTGTTGACAATATCTTCCGTTTTGCACAATCAGGCTCAGAGATGTCGGCTCTTCTTGGACGTATCCCTTCAGCTGTTGGTTACCAACCGACGTTAGCTCGCGAGATGGGTGCATTACAAGATAGAATTACATCAACAAAAAATGGTTCAATCACATCTGTTCAGGCTGTTTATGTACCGGCTGACGATTTAACTGACCCTGCTCCGGCTTCTGTATTTGCTCACTTAGATGCAACAACTGTTCTTAACCGTAAAATTGCTGAAAAGGGTATCTATCCTGCAGTGGATCCACTAGATTCATCTTCAAGATTACTTGATCCGCAAATCTTGGGTGAAGAGCATTATAATGTAGCTCGCGGTGTTCAACAAACGCTTCAAAAGTACAAAGACTTACAAGATATTATTGCAATTCTTGGTATGGATGAACTTTCAGAAGATGATAAAAATGTTGTTGAACGTGCTCGTAAAATTGAGAAATTCTTATCACAGCCGTTCTTTGTTGCTGAAGTATTTACAGGTTCACCTGGTAAGTATGTTTCTCTAGCGGATACTATTAAGGGTTTCAAAATGATTCTTGATGGCGAATGTGACCATATGCCAGAAGGCTCTTTCTACATGGTTGGTGGTATAGATGAGGCGATTGAAAAAGCTCAAAAAATGAAGTAATTCATAAAGGACTGACATGGATAAGTTAAAACTTGAAATCCTGACTCCTAACGGCGTTATCTATAATGGTGAAGCTCTTAGTGTAACTCTTCCTGGTGAAGAGGGCGAGTTTGGTGTTCTAGCAGAACACTCATGTTTAACTACACTGCTTGAAGCAGGTGTAATTGACATAGAGAAAGAGGATAAATCAGTCGAATCAATTCTTATCAACTGGGGCGTTGTCCAAGTTGATGAGAAAAAAGTTATTGTATTAGTTGAGGGTGCCGTAGCGATTCGTGGAGATAGTGAAAGTGAAGTTGCAAAAGCTCTTAGTGATGCTAAGGAACTTATTGAATCTATTAAAGATAACAATCCTGCAATAGCTACTGTTACTGCAAGACTTGAATCAGCAGCTCAAAGTTTACTATAAATAATGATTAACGAATTAATTGATTTTTATCTTAAAAGCCACCCCGTAACGTTGGGTGTATTGGCTCTTTTAGCACTCTATTTTATAGTGCTAAATTGGGTTTTTTTCTACCGATACTTTTCCCTTAATAACTGGCTAGAGATAGAAAATAGATCTCTTGAAAGTATTTTAATGGGAGCCGCTACGGTAAATCCGCAATCTTATCTAAGTAACTTTCTAAAATCTAGCTCAAATGTTACAAAAGAAATTTTGTCATTAGCGCAGTTAGCTGCCACAAAAGATGCTACAAAAGGGTTATCTATTCTTTCAATATTTGCATCGACGACTCCTTTTATTGGGTTATTTGGAACTGTTGTTTCTATTTTAGATACGTTTACTCACATAGGTCAAAGCAGTGGCGGCATGTCTGTGATTGCGGGTGGTGTTTCGGATGCTTTAATTGCAACAGCAGCAGGTATTTTTGTTGCTATATTTGCATATACATATCACCAAATACTAAAAAGAAAATCATATGAGTTACTAAGTTTCATAGAGATGCAAAGTGATGCTATAGCGGCTAGAAGAGTCTAAAATGGCATATAACTGGGATGAGAAACCTGAATTAAACATTACTCCTTTGGTGGATGTAATGTTAGTTCTTTTAGCAATTATGATGGTAATTGCGCCAAATATGATATATGAGGAGCAAATAAACCTTCCTCAAAGTTCAAAAACTAAATCATTATCAAAGATACCTCCTGTACACATTACAATAGATAAAGATAAAAAAGTAAAAATTAATAAAGACAATTATGAACTTAATGCATTTATAGATAATTTCTTTCTTTATTCAAAAAAACTTGATTTAAAAGCAACTGTGCTTATCAGTGCAGATAAAAGGTTAGATTATGGCGTTGTTATGTCTGTGCTTGCCGCTGTTAAACAAGCTGGGTTTGTAGAGGTTTCGTTAGCAACTAATGGATAAAAAAAACTTCTACTTTTATATTAGTGGTTTTATATCACTATCTTTTTTCGCAATCATTTTAGTAATTCTCCTTATAGCTATCGTTACATCTAATGATGTAAAAAGTTATGCACTTCAAAAAGACGATTTTGTATCCGTATCTATTGATATGTCTCAGGTATCGT
>CAIUZU010000114.1 GCA_903903705.1 uncultured Helicobacteraceae bacterium | reverse complement strand
CACTCGTGTATTGTATAATATAGTTGATTTGTTCCA
Source organism: uncultured Helicobacteraceae bacterium (assembly GCA_903903705.1). Classification (GTDB taxonomy): domain Bacteria; phylum Campylobacterota; class Campylobacteria; order Campylobacterales; family Sulfurimonadaceae; genus Sulfurimonas. Next base: position 2,046 of record CAIUZU010000114.1, on the reverse strand, counting down.
TGAGTTAATCCGTGCCGCGTTTTCTAGTTTGTATTCCTTTGAGAATTTCCTAACAGACTTGAAATGATAGTTGCTCCATATTTTGCTATATTTGTTGGTCTTGAAATGTTATGTCGTTATATAAACGTTTTTTCTGTTGGGCTTTGAACTCTTGTTTGTAAAAGTTTTTTGATATTTTGATTTATTCGGTATATAATACAGTGTTGCATTCAGGACAAGCAGCCAAATAATTGTTGCTTCTCATCATCAACTCGAGACACGATGTGCATATAAATATGCCGCATTTTGTATTACTGCAATAAATTCCGTATTGTATTTCAGTGAAACATATAGCGCATTGAGAGATTTTATTATTTATGTCGTTTTCATAGTAGAGAATTGAGTTTTTAGGGTAAGTTATTACTTTAGAGATGCTATCTATTATGTTTAGTTTTTCATCGTCAAGGGAGTTGAAAAAAGATAATTGTTTTATAAAATTTAATTTTTCATTCATAATTATTATTTTAACTCCTTTTGCTTTATATACTATTATGTATGGATTATATCTAAAGGGAATGAAAAAGAGTTTTAACTCCGAATAAAAATTCGAAGTTAAAAAGTTGGATTTGCTAAAAGTTACACTAATCCTTGTTCGATCATTGCATCAGCTACTTTTCTAAATCCTGCTATATTCGCACCTAAAACTAAGTTTGTAGGCTCACCGAATTCAGCTGCAGTCGTGCTTGCATTTACATAAATATTTTTCATGATTTGTGCCAGTTTTGCATCAACTTCCTCAAATGTCCAACTGCACATAGAAGCATTTTGCTGCATCTCTAGCTGGCTTGTCGCAACACCGCCGGCATTTGCAGCTTTACCCGGACCATAGCATATTTTTGCATCGATAAACGCATGAACAGCCTCAAGAGTTGAAGGCATGTTTGCACCTTCACTTACACAGACGCAGCCGCTTGAGAGAAGATTTTTAGCGTCGGTAAGATTCAACTCATTTTGCGTCGCACTCGGAAATGCTGCAAAACATGGAATATTATAAACCGCATTTATTCCTGCAGGATACTCTTCGATTGGAGTGTATTTTGCAGTTGGTCTATATTTTACATACTCGCTAAGTCTTAATCTTTTTACTTCTTTTAGATCTTTTAAAAGTGCTAAATCAATTCCGGCCTCATCATAAATCATACCGTTTGAGTCACTGCATGTAACCGGAAGTGCTCCAAGGTGATAAAGTTTTTCGATTGTATATATAGATACATTTCCTGAACCTGAAACTACACATCTTTTGCCCTCAAGTGTCTTGCCTCTATCTTCTAACATGTATTTTGCAAAGTAAACTGCACCGTAACCAGTAGCCTCGGTACGTGCGAGTGAACCACCCCATTTTAAAGATTTACCTGTTAATACGCCCTCATATTTGTTTGCAAGTTTTTTATACATACCGAACATATAACCGATTTCTCTTCCGCCAACACCGATATCTCCGGCAGGAACGTCAGTGTTTGCTCCAATATGACGGAAAAGCTCGCTCATAAATGCTTGGCAAAATCTCATAATTTCGTTGTCAGATCTGCCTTTTGGATTGAAGTCACTTCCGCCTTTTCCGCCGCCGATTTGAAGACCTGTAAGAGCATTTTTGAAAATTTGCTCAAAACCTAAAAATTTGATAACCCCCGCATTTACGCTTGGATGAAATCTTAATCCGCCTTTATATGGTCCAAGAGCAGAGTTAAACTCGATTCTATACCCCTTATTTACTTGAATCTCTCCGTTATCGTCAAGCCAGTTTACACGAAACAAAATTTGGCGTTCCGGCTCAATGATTCTCTCGATTATCTTATGCTGTCTATATTTAGGGTATTTAGCTATCAAAGGTCTAAGTGATTCTAAAACCTCTTCTGCTGCTTGATAAAATTCTGTTTGTGACGGACTTGTTCTTTTTAGGTATTCAAATACCTCTTTGACGTATGGCATATATCTTCCTTTTTTAAAAATAAGCGAAGATACTATCATAAAAAATATTAAATATTTTATAATTTGTGCTAAATTGAT
>CAIUZU010000113.1 GCA_903903705.1 uncultured Helicobacteraceae bacterium | reverse complement strand
AGTGTTGAACATAATGAAGACAAAGTCTATCTCGAATCGCCTGCGTTTATAGTAAATCTCAAAAAAGACGCAGGCGTGTCTGGTGTCGTGCAAGTAGAATTTTTACTCTCTTATCAAGGTTGCTCTGAACAGGGTTTATGCTATGAGCCTGAGAGCAGATCTTATAAGTTTGATATAGATAGTTCAAAACTTGGCAACGGCGAAGCAAAAGAGAGTTTAAAAAATATTCAAAATGAGGTTAAGCCGGAAGTTAAAGAGCTATCAGAGAGTGACTCGATAGCCGATACCATAAAGCACGGCAGTTTAGCTCTTGTTCTTCTTACATTTTTAGGCTTTGGACTTCTGCTTGCTCTTACTCCATGTACGTTTCCTATGATCCCGATAATTTCGGGAATTATCATATCTCAAGGCGAGGGACTGACAACGAGAAAAGCGTTTATGCTCTCATTGGTTTATGTTCTTGCCATGGCAATTGCATATACGATTGCAGGCGTTTTGGCTGGGTTGTTTGGCTCAAACCTGCAAGCGGCGCTTCAAACACCGTGGGTTATCTACTCTTTTTCTACGATTTTTGTCGCACTCGCTCTTAGCATGTTTGGGTTTTACGAGCTTAAGCTTCCCGACTCTTTTGTGGCAAAAATAAGTTCAAACCATCACTCAAGCCGCAGCGGCTTTGTGGGCGTTGCGATTATGGGATTTTTCTCGGCTCTTATCGTCGGACCGTGTGTTGCAGCTCCGCTTGCAGGAGCTTTGGTTTACATAGGTCAGACGGGAGATGCTCTTCTTGGCGGAGCGGCTCTTTTTTCAATGAGTATCGGAATGGGTCTGCCGCTAATTTTAGTCGGTATGAGTGCAGGCAGGTTTATGCCTAAACCGGGTGCTTGGATGACTATGGTAAATGCTGTTTTTGGCGTTATGATGCTTGGCGTGGCGGTCTGGATGCTAGAACGTGTCGTTGATAGTTATATCATTATGCTTCTTTACTCGATGCTTGGAATAAGTTTTGCACTCTATCTTGGAGCTTTTGAGAGTTCGGTTCATATATTTAGAAGAAGCGTGGGTATGATAATTTTTATCTACTCGACACTTCTTTTTGTCGGTGTTATGGGCGGCTCAAGCAGTATGACCAAACCGCTGGAGTTTTTAAAACCTTCGCCATCAGCAACAGTAACTGTAGAAAAATCTTCACATGTAGAGTTTCAAAAGGTAAGTTCCATAGAGGAGCTTGACGCACTTTTGGCTAAAAACAGAGGCAAAAAAATCATGCTTGATTTTAGTGCAGAGTGGTGTGCCGTTTGTAAAGAGCTTGATAAAAAAACATTTTCAAATGAGGCTGTCAAAGCAAAAATGGGTGAATTTGTTCTCATTCAGGCGGATCTTACGCAAAATGGGCAAAAACAAAAAGATCTAAGCAAAAAGTACGGTGTTTTCGGACCTCCGGTTATCATGTTTTTTGACGCTAATTTAGAGGTTATAAAATCTAAAACCATTGTAGGATTTATGGCAGCAGATGAGTTTTTGAAGCATTTGGATAAGTAATTATCTTACGCACTTTTGTGGCATAATGGTTACAATGTAGTAATTTTATTATGAAAAATTGTTTAAATATAAAACTAAAAGTTATTAATTAAGTTATAGACAAGTAAAATGGCTTAAATTAAAATGATTGAGTTATCATGAAAAAAGCCATTAAACGCACCAAACAAAACACTATTTTAGTGATAGTGGATATAAAAGAGTGAATGAATTAGTCATAAACAAACAAAATATACAAAATAAAATCTATGCTATCAGAGGTTTGCAAGTAATGATAGACAGAGATTTGGCAGAGCTTTACGGTGTGGAGACAAGAGTATTAAAACAAGCCGTCAAAAGAAATATAGAGAGATTTCCTTCAGATTTTATGTTTGAAGCAATGGATAAAGATATAGACTTTATGGTGTCACAATCTGTGATACCTTCAAGACAACATCTCGGCGGAGCAAAACCTTTTCTCTTTACAGAGCAGGGTGTAGCAAATCTATCATCCGTACTTACAAGCAAAATAGCCGTTGAAATAAACATTCAAATCATGAGAGCTTTTGTAGATATGCGAAAATTTATCTCTTCAAATCTAAGTATATTTGAAAGATTTGAGAGGATAGAACAACGACTATCCATCCATGATGAAAATTTCAATAAAATATTTGATGCCATAGAGGATAAAACCATAAAACCAAAACAGGGTATTTTTTATGATGGACAGATTTTTGATGCGTACGCTTTCGTCAGCGACTTAATCAAAAGTGCAAAAAGCACAATAACCCTTTTTGACAACTACATAGATGAATCGGTTTTAACACTGCTTAGTAAAAACCAAACAGTAAAAATAACTATCTACACAAAAAACATCTCAAAACAGCTTAAGTTGGATATAGAGAAATACAACAATCAGTACAAACAAATAGAACTTGAAAAATTTGACCTTTCTCACGATAGATTTTTACTTATAGATGACGACCTCTACCACATAGGCGCAAGTCTGAAAGATTTAGGCAAAAAATGGTTTGCATTTTCTAAAATGGAGAAAGAGAGTTTAGGGATGATGGGGAGAGTAAGATAAAATGAGTGAATTCAAAAACAAAGAAAACTTTGCAAATGAGTTTTTTGAAAGAACAATTTATAATTTAAACCTTTATAACGAAAAGCATGAACTTGGAGATGAAAAAGAAGTCTTCAAATATAAGATTACACAACTTATTAATTCTTTACTTGGGTTAGTTATTTTTGTCAAAGAGTGAGGTACT
>CAIUZU010000112.1 GCA_903903705.1 uncultured Helicobacteraceae bacterium | reverse complement strand
TTTTTTTGCTCTTATATTTTGATTTGGGATGAAACTCGGTTGCCAATAGAGATCATAAATGCGTAAGTCAAACTTTGCAATAAATGAGTAAAACTTTCTAATAAATTTTTTAAGCAAAGGAATTTTTTTTATGAAAGATTGTATTTTTTTGGCTTTTTGCTCAATACCTGTCTGAGAATTTGAGGGTCTATAAAGCTCTTTTGAGCAAAAACCGTAGTTGAATAAAATCTCATACTTGCCATCATACAACTCTTGCAAACGTTTGGAAATTTCATAAGTATACCGCCCTACTCCGGTTAAAGGGGAGAGCAGAGGGAGTGCGTCTATGAGGATATTTTTCATTTATGTTTATACTTCTTTAAATGTTATTTTATGATTATATTATTAATCTGTAAGTGAAGATTTATCTTCACATATTTACGAGGTTAAAACCTCATTTTAGAGAGAAAAAAGGAACTAAATAATATCCTTGATAGTGCCTATCATCTTTTTATATAAAATGGCTGCTATAAATATAGCGGCAAAACTCATAATAAGTACGCTCATAACAAGATCTACGGAAGGCGCTTTTGAGTATAGAAATATATCTTGGTAGATACGGACAAAATAAAAGAACGGGTTGTATATTAAAAGAGCGGGGTATTTGTCTGCAATCATCTCTTTCATATAAATAATCGGTGTCATCCAAAACCATAGCTGAACAACAATAGGAACCGCCTCTTTTAAATCTTTAAAAAACGGGGTAAAGAGTGAAATAATAACGCCTAATGCAAAAGCAAAAATTGTCTGTAAAAATAGAATCGGTAAGAGATATAAAAAAGTAAGAGATATAGGCTGATTTACAATAAGCAAAAAGATAAGTGCAAGCGAGTAGGAGAGCATTAAGATGCCAAACTCCGTGATGATAATGCCTAGCTGATAGACATAAACAGGAACATTTATCTTTTTTATAAGGTTTGATTTTTCCAAAATAGAGCTGTTTAATCGCATTAAAATAGTGCTAAAAGATGTCCATGCCAAAAGCCCCGGAACAAGATAGATACTGTATGAGTAGCTGTTGTCTACAATATCAAGCTTCATTTTCATAAAATCTGAGAAGATAACCGTATAGATAAATATGGTAATGATGGGAGAGAGTACATACCACAACTGACCTAATCCCGTGCCTACATAGCGTTCTTTAAAATCTCTCTTTGCAAAACTAAAGGCTAATAAAATATTGTGTTTCAACTACTCTTCTCTTTTATAATCATCATGAATGCGGACAATGTCATCTTCACCTAAATAGTCGCCTATCTGAGTCTCTATAATAACCAAATCTAATTTACCGGCGTTTTGGAGTCTGTGAAGTTCTCCCATGGGGATATATATTGACTCGTTTGCTCTTAATGGTATATCTCTCTCACCCAGCGTAACTACAGCAGTTCCGCTGACAACCGTCCAGTGTTCGCTTCTGTGGAAATGTTTTTGGAGAGAGAGCCTCCCTCCCGGTTTTACCTCAATGCGTTTTATCTTATATTTTGGATTGTCTTCTAGTATGGTGTATGTTCCCCAAGGACGGTGAGCGGTTAAGTGAATATTGTGAAGCTCGCTGTCGCCTCTTATCTTTTGAACAATGTTTTTTACTTTTTGAGATGAGCCTTTTTTTGATATAAGCAGTGCATCTCCCGTGTCGGCGATAATGAGATCTTCTATATCTACCGTTGTTATTTTTCTCTCATTTCCGTAAATCAGGTTATTTTTACTGTCTATCTGAACATACTTTTCATTTATGGTATTGCCGTTTTCATCTTTTGGCAGCTCATCATAAAGAGCGTCAAAACTTCCCACATCAGACCATCCGATATCCGATGGAACGACCTTAACCTTTGAGGACTTTTCCATAACGGCATAGTCGATGGAGTCTTCGGGAATGTTTAACATCTCTTGATGTTGAATACGGATTAGGCATGTAGCGTCTGTCGTACTCTTACTTGCATTTTCATACGCTTTTAGAGAAGCTTCATAAATCTGCGGCGAATATTTTTTCAGTTCATCCAAAAAGATTCCAGCCTTAAAACAGAACATTCCGCTGTTCCAGTAGTAGTTTCCTGCCCTTAGATACGCTGTAGCTTTCTCAAAGTCCGGTTTTTCATGGAAAGCTTTAGCGTCTAGTCCCTCAGCTTCTATATAACCGAATCCGGTCTCTGCAAATGTAGGTTTTATACCGAATGTCACAAGATAATCACTCTTGGCAAGATCTTTCGCCTCTTGTAAAACTTTTCGGTATTGTGCTTCATCTTTTACAAGGTGATCCGATGGTGTAACCAGAACTATCTCATCTTCTTCAAGAGCCAAACATGCAAGGGCTATTGCCGGAGCCGTGTTTCTGCCGATAGGTTCAAGAAGATATTTGGTTTCGTTATTATTAACCTTATTTATCTCATCAAGTTGGTCTAGTGCCAAGAAATATTGTTCGGAGTTTGAGACTATAAAAAGCTTATCGCAAACCGCTGAGTTTCTTTGGAGCGTTAGTTGAAATAGTGATTTGTCATTAAAAAGTTTTACAAACTGTTTTGGCATAAGAGTTCTGCTTATAGGCCAAAGTCTTGTACCGCTGCCACCGCATAAAATAATATTTGTCATCCATAGTCCTATAATTATTTAGAGGATTGTAGCAACTCTCTACTGATTTATCGATTAAAGAAAATTGTTTTAACAACTACTCAGCACTATTTTTGTATAATCGCATTTAAATTTTCCAAAAGGTATTCCATGCGCGGTTATAAAATTTTTGCCGGTTCTGCCAGCACTGAATTTGCAAAAGAGGTTTGTCAGATCTTAGATGTTCCATTGGCTAAAGCCGATGTTAAAAAATTTAGTGACGGTGAGATTTCGATTCAAATCTCTGAGAGTGTTCGCGGTCGTGATGTGTTCATCGTCCAATCAACCGGTGCTCCCTCAAATGATAACTTAATGGAACTTCTTATCATGACGGATGCTCTTCGCAGATCAAGCTCTTCTAGCATTACTGCCGTTGTTCCGTACTATGGATATGCAAGACAAGACCGCAAAGCCGCTCCTCGTGTTCCCATCACCGCAAGACTTGTTGCAGATATGTACCAAGCTGCAGGAATCGACAGAGTCGTTACTATAGACTTACACGCAGGGCAGATTCAAGGATTTTTCAATATCCCCGTTGACAATCTTTACGGCTCTGTAACTTTTGAAAACTACATAAGAAGTAAAAATCTTAAAAACCCTGTCATAGCTTCTCCTGATATCGGCGGCGTTGCACGTGCTCGTTACTTTGCTTCACGCATGGGGCTTGAGATGGTAATCGTCGATAAGCGTCGTGAAAAAGCAAATGAGAGCGAAGTTATGAATATCATAGGAAATGTAGAAGGCAAAGATGTCATTATGATTGATGATATGGTTGATACTGCCGGAACTATGGTAAAAGCGGCAACCGCTCTTAAAAACAAGGGAGCAAATTCTGTTATGGCATGTGCTACTCATGCCGTTCTTAGCGGAAAAGCTTACGACAATATAGAAAACGGCGAGCTTGATGAGCTAATCGTTACAAACACGCTAGAGTCTAAACCGCATGACAAAATCATAGTTTTAACCGTTGCGCCTCTTTTTGCAGAGGTTATCCGCAGAGTTTACCACAACGAAAGTGTTAATTCACTTTTTGCATAACCTAAGGGAATTAATTGAAAAATATTAGAAACTTT
>CAIUZU010000111.1 GCA_903903705.1 uncultured Helicobacteraceae bacterium | reverse complement strand
CAGTTGCAAAACTAAATCTTGCATATCCTTCGCTTCCAAAGCCTACACCCGGAACTAAAGCCACGCCTTTTTTCTCTAAAAGCTCTTTACAAAACAGCATAGAGTCGTTGCTTACTTTTTTGATGTTAATGAATAGATAAAAAGCACCGTCAGGCTTATAAACACTTAAACCCTCAATTGCGTTAATAAGTTTTACCGCTTCATCACGACGTTCTTTAAATGCCACTCTCATCTTCTCGATATCTGCATCCGCATCACCGTTTAAACCGACGATTGCCGCTTTTTGAGTGATTGAGTTAATGTTTGAAGTGCTTTGGCTTTGAAGTTTTTTAGTTGCTTGGATAATCTCCGTTTGATGAGCAGCCATGTAACCGAATCTCCAACCCGTCATTGCTACTGATTTGCTAAGACCGTTGATAGTTATCGTTCTTTTATACATATCTTCACTTACAGCTGCGCAAGATGTGAACTCGCCGTCGTATATAAGTTTTTCATACATCTCATCGCTCGCAACAAGTACATCCGTTCCCTCTAAAACTTTACCGAGTGCCGTAAGTTCCTCTTTTGAGTAGACAGAACCTGTAGGGTTTGACGGGCTTGTTAAAACTATCATTTTTGTTTTTGGAGTAAGAGCATTTTTTAACTGCTGGGGCGTGATTTTAAATGAACTTTCGTCATTTGTCTCAATCTCTACAACCGTTCCGCCGTGATAGAGAACAAGCTCAGGGTATGTAACCCAATAAGGAGATGGGATTATTACTTCGTCTCCTTTTTGAACTACTGCTGCAAAAAGGTTAAAAAGAGAGTGCTTTGCTCCGTTATTTGTGATGATTTGATTAGGAGCATAAGTAAGATTGTTATCTCTTTTTAGTTTATTTGCTATTGCTGTTTTTAGTGCAGGGATACCTTCAACTGCGGTATATTTTGTAAAACCCTCATTGATTGCCGCAATTGCAGCATCTTTGATAACTTGAGGCGTGTCAAAGTCAGGCTCTCCGGCAGAGAAACTAAGTATGTCTTTGCCTTGTGCTTTAAGCTCGCCGGCTAGTGTTGAGATTGCAATTGTAATTGATTCAGATAGTGTATTTACGCGATCTGTAAGCATAAGAACCCTTTTTTAAAATATAGGGCGAATTATACTAAAATAAATTTTAATTTTTCATTGCCCTAATGAAAGATTCATAAATATTTTCAAGCTCCAAATCTTGTTCAAGAAGTTGTTTATTATCTTCAACCAAGATATGCTCTAAAACGGCAACACGTTTAAGCAGATACTCAAACATCTCTTTGTTTATATCAGGCAGCAAGTTGTGCATTAGAGGCTCTTTACATCTGCCTTTCTCTATCACATGTGCCGGAATACCTATAGCCGTAGCATTGTTTGGGACAGGTTTTACTACAACGGAATTTGCACCGATTTTTGCATATTCACCGATAACTATGTTTCCTAAAACTTTTGCTCCTGCACCGATAACGGCACCTTTTTTTATAGTAGGATGTCTCTTTCCCTGAGTGAGAGATACACCGCCTAGAGTTACCCCCTGATAGATTAAAACATCATCTTCTATGATTGCGGTTTGTCCTATTACGACACCTGTTCCATGATCTATAAAGACTCTTTTGCCGATTACGGCACCGGGATGGATGTCTATATTTGTAATAATCTGGTTAAGTCCCATAATGATTCTGGCTAGACTTTTAAAGTTTGCCATATAGAGCCTATGAGCTATTCTGTACCATGCAACTGCCCATACACCGGGGTAGT
>CAIUZU010000110.1 GCA_903903705.1 uncultured Helicobacteraceae bacterium | reverse complement strand
TTTATACAATAAATTAATTTAAAAAATTAAGGATTGTTATATGATATACAAAAAAATCATTCCACTATCTCTAGCCGTTGTTGCGGTTTTAGGCGCAAATGAGGTTAAACTGCCGCAAATTAGCGTTGAGTCAACACTTATTACAGAAGTTAGTCAAAATGCTCAAGTTTCTGCGGATTTAGCCGAGGCACTTAGCTCAAGTGTTCCAAGTATTGACATGAGCCGCCGTAGCGGTATTGCAAACGATGTCTACATAAGAGGTCAAAAAAGAGACAATATCTCTGTAGAAGTTGATGGAACAAAAGTTTGCGGTGCATGTGTAAACAGAATGGATCCTCCTGTTTCTCACGTTTTGGCAAGTCAAATCGAAAATGTTGAAGTAATCGAAGGTCCTTATGATGTTGAGACTTTTGGAACTATGAGCGGCGGTTTAAAAATCACGACAAAAAAACCGACAAAAGATTTAAGCGGAGATCTTACATTCGGTTACGGAGGCTGGAACTATAAAAAAGTCGGTGCAACACTTAGCGGCGGTAATGATACCGTTAGAGTTTTAGTAAGCGGCACTAGCGAATCAAGTGATCAGTACGAAGACGGCGATGGAAATACGTTGGCAGAGCAAACTAAAAAAAATGCCCCGTTAGCAAATCGATATCAAGCACAGTATGAAGACATGCAAGCGTATGAGAAAAAAAGCCTTATGGCTAAAGCATTTATCACAACTACCGACAATCAAGAACTTCGCTTAAGCGTAACACAAAACAAAAGTGATGACGTACTATATGCAAATTCTCAAATGGATGCTGCTTATGACTACTCAAACATCTATAGTGTTGAGTACGATATAAAAGATATAACTGATCTCTATAAAAATATCAATATTCAGTACTACTACTCAGATGTAGATCATCCGATGGATACAAGATATAGAAACAACGGTGTAACAAATTTTTCTACAAACCACTTAAAAACGACTATGCAAGGTGTAAAACTTAAAAATAGTTTTGATCTTGAGGGTTACAAACTATTGGTTGGACTTGACGGAAGCAAAAGAACATGGGGAGGCGAGAAATATATGACAAATGCAACAACATTTGTTCAAGCTCCCTCTACAGTAAGCCTTACGCATACTGAAACTGAAAATAATGCTCTATTCGCAAAAGTAGAAAAAACTTTTGGAAAATTTGATGTTGAAATGGGTGCTAGATATGACTCTACAGATATAGATCCTGATAGTATCACAAACAGATCAAGAGATTACAATGCGTTAAATGCAAACATCATAACTACATACAACCTAGACAAAGAGAACAAAGTTTTCCTAGGCTTCGGTAAAGCTAGCCGAGTACCTGATGCAAGAGAGTTATATCTAGTAAGTCCTCAAGGCGGAAATGAAAACTTAGAACAGGTAACAAACAAAGAAGTAGATTTAGGATATGAGTTAAAAAATGACTCTATGAAGTTTAAAGTTAAAACTTTCTACTCTATGTTAGATGACTATATCTTCTATACAAAGACTACAAATAGATTCAACAACATCGATGCAACGGTTTACGGAGCAGAGGTTAGCGCATCTATTTACGCAACTGATGCACTAACTGTCGATATGGGAGCTTCATACAAAGTCGGTGAAAAAGACAATGCAGCTGCCGGTGCAGACAAAGATTTGGCTGATATCGCACCTTTAAGAGGCAGCATTGGAGTAAGCTATGAGTACATGAATAATTCTATAGCTTCAGCAGAGGTACGTGCTTCAGATAAATGGAGTGATTACGACTCAAACAGCGGCGAACAGGAGTTAGACTCTTGGGCAGTACTTAACATGAAAGTAAAACATGCCGTAAGTAAAAACTTTGATTTTACTTTAGGAGTAAACAATCTATTTGATACTACATACACGCAATCAAACACTTATGCAGATCTGATTCTTCTAAGTGCAGGTGTCGACACTATGCTTCTTAATGAACCGGGAAGATATATCTACACAAACCTTACTTTTAAATTCTAAATCCTGTTTTTTTCTCTAACACCCAAGATCCAGCCTCTCATGCTGGATCTGCTACTGCTAAGCACCATTTTATTCCAAAAAAGCTAAAATCACTTTATGATAAAAAGATACCCAACTAAACAGATATTTGTAGGCAATGTAGCCATCGGCGGTAATGCACCTATCAGCGTGCAGTCTATGACATTTTCAAAAACAGCAGATATTGAAGCAACCGTAGCACAGATAAAAAGACTCCATTTTGCAGGGTGCGATATAGTTCGAGTTGCCGTTCCTCAGATGGAAGACGCACTTGCACTCAAGTCGATTAAAGAACAAATCTCGCTTCCGCTTGTTGCCGATATTCACTTTAACCATCGTCTAGCCCTAATCGCAGCAGAGGTAGTTGACTGCATACGCATAAACCCGGGAAACATCGGTTCAAAAGAGCGTGTAAAAGAGGTTGTAAAAGCTTGTCAAGCTCGTAATATTCCCATTCGTATCGGGGTAAATGCAGGAAGTTTGGAAAAAGAGTTTTTAAACAAGTACGGACAAACTTCTGAGGGTATGGTGGCATCAGCCGAGTACAACATCAAATTTTTAGAAGATTTGGGATTTGATAACATCAAGATCTCTCTTAAAGCGAGTGACGTACAAAGAACCGTTGATGCTTACCGCATGCTCCGCCCTAAAAACAACTATCCGTTTCATCTCGGAGTTACCGAAGCCGGAACGCTTTTTCATGCAACGGTAAAAAGCGCCATTGGATTAGGCTCACTTCTGCTTGATGGCATCGGCGACACTATGAGAGTAAGTATCACGGGAGAGCTTGAAGAGGAGATAAAAGTAGCACGTGCGATTTTAAAAGACAGCGGTGTAGCTAAAGACGGACTAAACATCATCTCATGCCCTACATGTGGAAGGATAGAAGCTGATTTGGTAAAAGCGGTCGGCGAGATAGAAGAGAGAACTGCACATATAAAAGCAGCTCTGAATGTCTCCGTTATGGGCTGTGTCGTAAATGCCATCGGCGAAGCTGCACATGCCGATGTAGCGATTGCGTACGGCAAAGGCAAAGGACTTGTTATGGTAAAAGGCGAAGTTGTGGCAAACCTTGATGAAAATGAGCTTGTAGATAGATTTGTGGAAGAAGTTGAAAAAATGGCGAGAGATGCAAAAGAATAAATTTCTAAATAGTAGTTTTTCAAAAAATAGACTATCTAGATGTACTGAACCCGATGATATAAAAACTAAAAAATATACATCTTGATTCTAATCAAACAACATACTTGCCAATTTCAAATGAGATGAAGTTATATTTTAAAAAAGAAGATGAAAACATTACTTGTGTTTACGCAATTAGTAAAAATCAGTATAATTATAGATTACAAGATATTGGATATATAGATACTCAAAAAAGGAGTAATTTTGAAAAAGCTATCGCAAAAGATAAAAAATAAAATTGTACAAAATCTAAAACCTTTAGACGCTCAAAAAATCATTCTTTTTGGCAGTTATGCTTACGGTGAGCCGAATGAGGATAGTGATTTAGATATTTTTGTTATTGAAAAATCATTTGAAAATAAGTGGGCTGAAAAAAGAAAAATAAGTGATTTACTTGATGATATAGATATGCCAAAAGATATTATGGTAGAAACAGAAGAATTCTTTGAAGCTCACAGTGGCAGTGAATGGATAAATACTGCATGGTATGATGCTGCAAACTATGGTGAAGTTCTTTATGAAAAAAGATGATATAAAAGAGATTATAAAAATAGCAATTAATAATAATATTGAGATGATAGATGGCACAGAACTTTTAATAGATTTAACATCCTACGCAGTTGAAGGTAGATATGCTATTATTCATGATGATTTAGATGATACAAACAAATATATAAAAATTTTAGAAGAACTTCAACTTTTTGTAAAAAAACAAATATCAAGTGAGATAATTTAATGCAGGAAAATTTATACAATCTAGCCTTTGAGAGAAGCATCTTAAGTTCAATCGTATTTGAACCTAGCCAGTTTGATGAACTTGGTACACAGCTAAAAAAAGATGATTTTTATCTTCCGGCTCATCAAGATATTTTCAACGCTATGACTCTACTTTTACAAAAAGATCAGCCGATTGATGAAGAGTTTATAAAAAAAGAGCTCATCAAAATGAAAAAATTTGATGAGAGCGTTATGCTTGAGATCCTCTCTGCAAACCCTATCTCAAACACAAAAGCGTATGTTGATGAGATAAAAGACAAATCGCTTAAAAGAAATCTTCTGACACTCACAACCGAGATAAAAAGAGTCACGGTTGAAGAGGAGCTTTCAAGTGCCGAAGTTATCGACATAGTTGAGAAAAAACTCTATGAAATAACTCAAAACAACCAAACAAGCGACTTTAAAGACTCTCCTAAAATGACATACGACACCATGGAGTACATCAAAGAGATGAAATCTCGCGGTAACAGTGTTTTGGTCGGTGTTGATACAGGATTTCATGAACTCAACAAAATGACAACGGGTTTTGGCAAAGGAGATCTTGTAATCGTTGCGGCACGTCCTGCGATGGGGAAAACTTCTTTTATACTTAACACGGTTAACAACCTTATCACAAAAGGCAAAGGTGTGGCATTTTTCTCTCTTGAGATGCCGGCTGAGCAGCTTATGCTTCGTCTTTTATCTATTCAAACTTCTATCCCTCTTCAAAAACTCCGTGTCGGAGATATGAATGATGATCAGTGGAACTCGCTAAACGGTGCTATTGACAGAATGAACAGTGCCAAACTTTATGTTGATGATCATGGAAGCATAAACATAAACCAGCTTCGCTCAAAACTGCGAAAGCTCAAAAACCAGCATCCTGAAATAGAGATAGCGGTAATCGACTACCTCCAGATCATGAGCGGTATCGGCACTCAGGACAGACACTTGCAAGTCTCGGAAATCTCACGCGGACTCAAGATGCTCGCACGTGAACTAAATATGCCTATCGTTGCTCTCTCTCAGCTTAACCGCGGACTCGAATCAAGAAACGATAAGCGACCAATGCTAAGCGACATTCGTGAGTCTGGTTCTATTGAGCAGGATGCGGACATTATTCTCTTTGTCTACCGTGATGACGTTTACCTCTACAAAGAGGAAAAAGAGCGAGAAAAAGCGGCAAAAACGGAGGGTAAAGAGTTTAAATCTACCTATATAGAAAAAGAAGAGGAAGATGCGGAGATAATTATCGGGAAGCAGAGAAACGGACCGACAGGTCATGTGAAACTTGTTTTTCAGAAAAAATTGACTCGTTTTGTCGATGCGACTCCTTATGCAAAAGCGATTGAGACGGTTTATGAGAATGTTGATACCCGCTCGGCAAATATCAGCATCTCAAATGATACTATATCGATGCCGCCGCTTTAAAATAGATGATAGAAAGAGTCTCGCTATTTACTAAAAAACGAGACTTTTTCCTCTTTAGCTTAATTTCACTCTGTGTCTTTCTTCTATCAATTTTTATAGAGTACAAAAACTATCAAGAGTTTACACGCTTTGACTCGGTTTTAGTTGAAACAACAGTTTTAAGACAATATACGAAAACCAAAAAAAAGAGAACCTATCAAGTCTTAAAATTAAAGAGCGAAGATGGCATAATCTTTTATACAACCGCAAAAAAAACGCTTGAGGATGTAAGGGATAAAAAACTAAAACTTGAGATCTGGCCAAAAGAGCTGAACTTCTACGGTTATCTCTCCTCTTTTTACGCTTATAATAAAATTCTCAGCATTGAAGACATCAACGGCACAAAACAAAATCTCAACGCTTTTATCTCCTCTTCACATGAAAACAAAAATATTGCAAATATTTATCAAGCACTCTACACAGCAGAAAATGTAGACCAAAATACGCAAAATGCTTTTTCAAATCTCGGAGTATCACACATCGTCGCCATCAGCGGATTTCATCTTGGCATCTTGAGTGCTCTGCTCTATTTTTTGCTCAAGCCCATATATGCCTTTACGCAAGATAGATTTTTTCCATATAGAAACTCAAAAGTAGATATATTTATACTCGTTGCGGCTGTTCTTTTTTCTTATATGCTATTTTTAGATTCGCCTCCGTCTCTCATTCGCTCTTTTGGAATGTTTGTCGTGGGATTTATACTTTACGACCGAGGTTTGGAAATCTTCTCGATGCAGACGCTTCTTATAACGATTCTGCTTCTGCTTGCATTTTTTCCACGGCTTTGCTTCTCTCTTGGTTTTTGGCTCTCTGCGGGCGGAGTTTTCTATATATTTTTATTTCTGATTCACTTTAAGAACTTAAATCTTTTTTTACAAATGCTCGGTATCTCCGTACTTGTTTACCTCTACATGCTGCCTGTCGCACTCTATATTTTTCAAAATTTCAGTATCTATCATCCATTTTCGATTCTTCTTTCCATACTTTTTACGCCCTTTTATCCGCTGAGCATACTTTTACATATCACAGGTTTTGGCGATTTCTTTGATACTTTTTTAGCATGGCTTATGATGTTAGGGGAGAATGGCGCTAAAGTGAATCTAAACTTCTACCTCTTTGTAATTCATGTAACACTCTCTTTTGCAGCTATATGGAGCAGAGCTGCCATGTGGGCGTTAACTCTCTTTTGCAGCTCTATTTTTATATATGCTATGTATCAGGTAGCATAGTTTAAGACCATAGACAAAAATAATCCATGAAGCATAGATCCATAAAAATAGAAACATGATAATTGAAAATGAGCCGTACATAGTCTCATACGATTTATTGTAAAAGACATAGTAGATAAAGCCGTTTTTTGCGATACTAAAGACTGTAGAGGTTACAAAAGAGCTTATAAGAGAAGCCTTTGCATCTATCTTTGTGTTTGCAGAGATTTGAAATATAAGAAAAAAGAGAGCCCAGATGATAAGGTACGGCACATAAGGAAGAATATCTATCCCAGCCGTATATTCGTTGCTTGCCATCAACGAAGCGATGTTTCCGGTTATGTAAAAAGAGACGCCAAGCCCAATCGGTGCAAGTGTGAGAAGCGTCCAAAAGATGGTTACGCTCTCCCAAAATCCCCTCTTTTTTACACGGAAGATCTTATTTGCAATATATTCAAAATTTTGAAAAAAGAGTAGTGAAGAGACGATTACGGCTACAAAACTTACCATACTCATCTCAAGAGAGTTTTGTAAAAAGGCGTTTATGTACCCCATCAGCACTTGCGAATTTATGGGCATGAAATTTGAAATTATAAACTCTTGAATTATTATATAGTAGTCCGCAAAACTGGGCATTGAAGTAAATAGTGTCAAGATGATAAGAAGAAGCGGTATAAGCGTAAAGATTGTGTAAAAACTCAGGCTTGCGGCATAAAAAGTAAGATCCTCGTCTAAAAGCATCAAAATAAAAAATTTCAGATGCCCGTAGAGTTTAAGAATTTTTCTTTTTATCTCTGACATATTATGCTAATTCAGCCCCATTTTCGCCGGATTTAAGATATTGTTCGGGTCAAATGCTTTTTTTATTGATTTAAATAAATTCATCTCTTCGTCCGTAAATGCCATTCTCATGTAAGGCGCTTTTGCAAGCCCTATTCCATGCTCACCGCTTAGAGTTCCGCCAAGATCAATTGTTGCTTGAAAAACCTCTTCTATCGCTTGATAAGCAATTTTTACCTGTTCTGGATCTTTGCCGTCGACCATAACGTTCGTATGTACGTTTCCATCTCCGGTATGTCCGAAACACGGGATTTTGATATTGTATTTATCGGCAATGGCATAAAATCTCTCCAACAGCTCAGGCAGTGCTGCACGAGGAACGGTTACATCTTCATTAAGCTTTTTACTTCCGTAAACGCTTAGGGCAGGAGAAGCATTACGTCTTGCAAACCAAATATCTTTTGCTTCTTTATCATCTTTTGCTATTTTGAACTCGCTGCATCCGTTTTCAAAAAATACCTTCTCTATTTGAGCGAGTTGAAAATTCAAATCCTCTTCCAAATTTCCATCCACATCGGTTACCAACAGCGCACCCGCATCCACAGGAAGACCTTTGTGAAAAGTCTCTTCCACAGCTCTAATGGTTAAGTTGTCCAAAAACTCCATAGCAACCGGAGTGACTCCGCTTGCCATAGTTTTATAAACGGCATTCATCGCATCATGTACGCTACTAAAAATTCCCATCGCCGTCCTCGTAAGTTTCGGTTTTGGGATAAGTCTTAGAGTGATTTCGCTAAGCACCGCCAAAGTTCCTTCACTTGCTATTAAAATACCGCTGATGTTGTAACCTGCCACATCTTTTATGGTTCGCTTTCCTGCTTTTATGATATCGCCGTTTGGTAAAACCGCACGAGTCGCCATTACATAATCTTTCGTAATTCCATACTTCGCAGCTCTCATTCCGCCTGCATTTTCGCTTACGTTTCCGCCGATGCTTGAGTACTCTTGGCTAGCGGGATCCGGCGGATAAAAAAGACCGACCTCTTCCACCGCTTTTTGCAAATCCATATTTATAACACCGGGTTGAACGACTGCAACCATGTTCTTCATGTCAATCTCTAGGATTTTATTCATGTGTCGCTCCATAGCCAAAACGATTCCGCCGCTGCTAGGCAATGCTCCGCCTGTAAAACCGCTTCCGGCACCACGAGGAACTATAATAATTTTATGTTCGTTGCAGTACTTTAAAATACGGCTTATATCATCTTCGTTTCTAGGAAATATCACGGCATCAGGCTCAAAATGTTCTCTTGTAGCATCATACGAGTAAGCTATTAGGTGTGCTTTGTCGCTATAGATATTCTCGTTTCCTACAATCTCGCTAAAGTGTGCTAAGTGTTTAGAATCAATCATTTTTTACTCCTTTATCTTAAATTCTTCAAGCAGATCTTGCACTTTTTCACCACTGCTCTTTATAATTTCATAAAGTGCCTTATCATGTGGGTTTGCCTCTACTAAAAGCGAATAGTAGTGCGGCTCATACTCCTCAAGCTCATCATTCCCCTCATCAAACCAATTCCACCAAGAAGAGTCTATTTCAGGAACTCTTGTATAAAACGGCAACTTGAGCTCTTTTTGTTCAAGCTTTGCTTCCGTAATAGTCAAAATTTTAAAACTCTTAGCATCAAGCGTAAAAACTCTGCCATCAAGATATATAAAAAGTAAACCGATAGAACTTTTTGTGCTTATCTCATCAAAATCACTTCTTAGCGGTGTCGGATGAGAGTTGTAAGAAAGTGTGGTTGCAAAAAGATCCGGATGAACCCACTGAAGTTTAGAATTTTTTGTAATTCTGTAATATATATCCTCATTTGGAGCTATTAAAATACCTCTTGAATATCCAAAAGCCAAAACAGCGGTATCTCCAATTTTAACTTTCCACCTACCGTTAGGCAGAGCACTGTTGCTAAGTGCACTAAACTCGCTCACTGCAACTTTAGCTATCTTGCTATTTTTGTCATAGCTCTTTACAACAGCATTTTTCAAAATAATCGTATGATCTTTATCAATCTCATGAACGATAAAACCGCTTACTCCGACCTCAACATTTTCAACTTTAATTGTGACTTCTTCTGCGTCTTCATCTATAGCGACAACCGGAGATTTCACAGTAGCTCCAAAAAGTTCTAAGGCTATAACAAACAATAAAAATAACTGCTTCATTTTTTTCCACTCTGTAAATAATATAGTGCGATTATATCAAACAAACCTCATACTAAGGCAAATTTTGTTAGAGTTTTAAAATTATTTTTAAAATTTATTGTTATGGTTATCTATTATGAAACTACTTTTTATACTTTTTTTATTTATAACCTCACTTTTTGGCTCACAGGTCGAAACCTTTCGCTGGAGTGATGGCGAAACTTATTTATCATTTTTAGAAAGAAACAAACTCCCTCTCAAACCACTATACTATAACCTAGATGAGGATGAACAACAGCTCACAGAAGAGATACTTTCAGGTGTTAATTACCAAGTATCAAAAGGCGAAAAAGGTGAGCTTTTACAAATATTCGTGCCTCTAAATGATGAACTGCAAATTCACATATACAAACGCAACGGGAGTTACTCTTTTGAAACAATCCCTATCATAAGTGAAATAAAAACAGAAGCTTTTACCCTAAAAATAGAGAATTCACCGTACTTGGATATTATAAAAGAGACCGGTTCAGTCAAACTTGCAACTATTTTTGTGAACAGCTTTAAAACATCCCTTAACTTTAAAAAGGATCTTAAAAAAGGAGATGCTCTTGCTATGATATATGAGCAAAAATATCGTCTTGGAAAGCCATTTTCCATGCCGACTCTAAAAGTTGCCATGATAGAGATGAGTGGCAAAAAAAACTTTATCTATCTCAATGAAGACGAGAAATTTTACAACGAAAATGGAGATGAATCAGAAGAGTTCTTGCTTGCAACTCCTGTTAGAAATGCAAGAATATCTTCAGAATTTACAAAAAAAAGATTTCATCCGATTTTAAATAAGTATCGTGCTCACTTAGGCGTTGATTATGCGGCAAGCCGTGGAACACCTGTTTTAGCCGCAGGAGATGGACGGGTTGTTTTTGTTGGCGAATCAAGAGGATATGGAAAAACCATAAAAGTACAGCATAGTAATGATTACCTAACACTCTATGCACATCTCAACTCTTTTAAACAAGGTATTAGAGGCGGTGCGGGAGTAAAAAAAGGTGACATAATAGCGTATGTCGGAAGTACTGGACTCTCAACCGGACCACATCTTCACTTCGGACTCTATCAAGACAACACTGCAGTTGATCCGCTAAAAGCTGTTCAGATTGCAGCAAAAAAACTTCAGGGGAAGGAGAGAGTTGCCTTTTTGAAACTGGTATCAAATTACAAACAGAGCATAGAATTACATCTTAAAAATGAGACAAAGTTTGAAAGGGTATCATCCTCCGAGACTCTCTGCTACTTCAACAACGGAGGAACTTGTGAGCAAGATAAACTCAGTTCGGAAACTTGAAGATCCTAAGTTTGTCCAAGCTGTAGAGATTAATTACTCATACAAGGGCAGCATAAGAAGGTGGGAAGCAGTTGTTGTACATGACAGCGTAGCCGTACTTCTTTGGCATAAAGAAAAAAATGCTTTTATACTCGTAAAACAGCTACGTGCAACAGTGCTCAATAAAAATCCAAACAACGGCATGATGTATGAACTTTGTGCGGGAATCGTGGATAAAAACAAATCTCTAAAAGAGATAGCTAAAGAGGAAGTTTTAGAAGAGTGCGGCTATGACATTCCTTTAAAGAACCTGCAAAAAATCAGCTCTTTTTACACAAGCGTAGGCATATCGGGCAACCATCAAACTCTATACTATGCCGAGTGTGATGAGAGCATGAAAGCAAATGAAGGCGGCGGTTTGGAAGATGAAGATATCGAAGTCGTTTACATTCCTCTTGAGAGTGCAAAAGAGTTTATGTTTGATGAGAGTTACCAAAAAACAACCGGAGTTTTAATGTCGTTTTACTGGTTTTTTGATACCATCACCCAAACTCGATAGGATCCATATCTACCTCGGCAAGATCTACCTTGCATGCAGAGATGGCTTTTATGATGTCAGTGCTTTTATCGGCTCGCAAAAGTATCTCAAATCTATATTTATCTGACACCCTCTCGATAGCACATTTTCCAAATCCGACTACATTGAGAGTTGAATTTTTTTGCAGGCAACCTAGCATCTCATTCATTTCATCCTGAGCTTTTATGCCGTTTTTATGTGAAAATAAAATACGGCAAAGTTTCTTATATGGAGGATATAGCTCTTTGCGATACTCCTTTTCATCCTCTAAGAAATCTTCATATCTGTCTATATATGCCTTAAAAAAATCCTCATTAAAACTCTGCACCAAAACTTTGGCATTCTCTTTTCGCCCACTTCTTCCGGCTACTTGAATAAGAGTTGAGAGTGCCTTTTCTCTGGCTCTGTAATCGCTCATGTTTAACATATTGTCCATTCCCAAAACCACTGCGAGTGTTACTCCATGGTAGTCATGTCCTTTGCTTATCATCTGCGTTCCTACAAGTATATCTATCTCTCTCTCGTTAAAGCTCTTGAGTGCCGCTCTGAGCTTATTTGCAGTTGTTATGGCGTCTCTGTCAAACTGCTCTACCGTTGCACTCGCAAACTCTTCTCGTATATTTTTTACAGCCTCTGCAGTTCCGAGTCTTGAACTTGTAAGATTTGGACTGCCGCACTCTACGCACTTTTGAGGAATTGCCTGAGCAAAGTTGCAGTAGTGACACTTCAGCGAACGTGTTTTTTGATGAATACTCATGCCGACACTGCAAAAAATACATTTATGAGTATGTCCGCAATCAGTGCAGATAAGATACTTAAAGTTTGCACGAGTAGGAAGGAAAAGTATAGTCTGCTCTTTTTTTTCCAAACTTTGCCCTAAATAGTCCATAACAAGAGGCGATAAACTCTCAATGCTTCGCTCATAAACAAACTCTTTTTGAGAACTAAAATAACCGCCTTTAAGTCTTACATGAGGAAATTTCACATAACTATTCAAACTCGGTGTTGCACTTCCCAAAACTACACCGATATCATAAAGTTTTCCCATGTAAATCGCTATATCTCTCGCATTGTAACGAGGTCTTGAAGAGGACTTATAGCTATCGTCATGCTCCTCATCCACCACTATCAAACCCAGATCTTTTACAGGCAGAAAAAGTGCAGAACGAGGACCTGCAACTATTTTAGCACTTCCGTTATAAATAGAAGCGAGAGCTTTTTTCTTCTGAGAAAGTGTCAGCTTTGAGTGCCACATAACCACACTATCGCCAAAGTGCGCTTTGAGGCGTTTACTCATCTGCGGAGTAAGAGAGATCTCAGGCATAAGAAAAATAGAGCGTTTTTTCTGTTCTATCATCTCCTCAAAACAGCGCATATAGATCTCTGTTTTCCCGCTGCCCGTATCACCGAAAAGCAGTGAAACCTTGTGCTGCTTTAAAAATTCAGATGCTTCGTTTTGTCTCTCTGAGAGTGTGATTTTAGACTCCATAACTTCATCATGTTCAGCTTGGCTTTGAACCTCATCACTTCCAAAAGGCACCATCAAACCAATGGCTTCTCCTAGTGAGCAAAAATAGTAAGCAGAGATAAACTTAGCCAACTTAAGTTGCTTAGTTGAGTAAAAAAAATTCAAAACTTCTAAAATCTCCAAGCACTCAAACGACGGCTTTTCACACGTAGAGATAATAACACCGTTAACAATTCTGTTTCTAACATGTATGCTAACTTTTGTACCGATATCTATTATTTTTTGGTTTTGATACGTAAATGATTCTATCGGGGAGTTTATAAACGTAATATTATAGTAGTTCAAATTTCTTTTACTTATGTATTAGTCTGCAAGATTTGAACACTCATTTCCGCTCGTACATAAAAACTTTCCGTCATTAGAGGTGTATGTAAAAGTGTTTTCACTATCGCCTACTTTATATTTATACGTACCGCTTCCAGCAGTTGCCGACCAATTTCCGGCAGTAGCGCTATTTGTCATCGGGTAAGTAAGGACACCGCCAAAAAGACGGTCGTTACCACCTTTATCCATCTCTCCTGATGCCGTTCCATTTTGTATCCAACTAGAATCCCCTTTTATAACCCTAGCTTGTCTCTCATTCATAATCGCAGCTCTGATTGTTGCAACATCTCCACGCCCTTTTGCTATGTCAGCCTGCTCTCTTGTATCAGCAAACTTAGGAAGAGCCACGGCAGCCAAAATTCCTAAAATAACGATAACAAATACAAGTTCAACCATGGTAAAAGCACGAGAAAATTTCATAAAAAACCTTAAATAATAATTTTTAAACTATTTAAAAATAACTTAAAAACAATTACTTTATATATACATTCCCAAGCAAGAGCTTGGGAATGGGAAAAGCTAACGTGCCGGAGCAAACGACCATTTTGGAGCAGTCGTCGCATTACCGTCATTGTCCATTGTTACTGTACCGAATGTACCTGCCGTTCCTGCACCTGCATCAACAGGAATAACCCCACAATTTGTTGCATTATAATCAGGCATATGCGTAGTCATATTAACATCAGTAATATTTCCTCCACTTCCAGCAGTCAATGATTTTGACCAAAGCACCGGCCCTATAGTTCTATTTAATGTTCCAACCGCCGATTTACAGTTTCCTGTCTCCGCCTGCTCAGATACACCAATAAACTTCGGCAACGCAACTGCAGCCAAAACACCTAAAATAACGATAACAAAGATTAACTCTATCATTGTAAAACCAGCTCTTTTCATAAGAACTCCTCAAATCCATATATTTAGGTTACTCTTGCAACCTTGAGGATTATTATCATCTATATATAGTTAATTACCGCTTAATTGAATTATATACATCTTTAATAAAGTAATTTGGAACTCTTTTTGCTTATATCGACTAAATTTATAGAAAGGTTTCAAATGAGTATAGAGACTTCTGCAACGCAAGAACTTGCCAAAAAAGCACTTGACTATAGAGCTTTGCGTCAGGATATGATCTCTTCAAACATTGCAAATGCCGACACTCCTTTTTATAGACCACGAGATCTGCGCTTTGAAGATACACTTGCTATAGAAAAAGCAAAGATTTTAAACCAAGCAAGCCCAAAACTTCAGATAGCTCAAACAAACTCTGCGCACTTGCCTCTTCATGATGAGCAAAGTTCTCTTAAAGTAAAAACATTTTTTAGAGACGGGCACATGGCTAGAAATGACGGAAACAGTGTAGACCTTGATGTTGAAACAACAGAAATGAGTAAAAACTCCATTATGTTTAACGCTTTAGTAAATGCCATGAAAAAAGAGTCTGGAATTTACAAAAGCGTTATCGACGCATCTTCTAAAGTAAGTTAAGGATAAAACATGTCAAATTTTTTAAACAGTTTTGATATCAGCGGCTACGGTCTATCGGCTCAGAGAGTCCGTGTAAATACAATCTCTCAAAACATCGCAAACGCACAAACGACAAGAACTGATGAAGGTGGACCTTACAGAAGAAAAGAGGTTGTTTTCAAAGCAATCGATTTTAATCAAGAGTTTAATAAAGCATTAGAAAGTATATCCCAAAGTGCAAAATATGAAGACCCATTAAATGAGGGAGATTTTGGTAAAAAGGTCAATCCTGCTATAATGAGCGTAGTTGTTGATAAAATCTCAAGAGACGACAGAGAGCCAAACATGAAGTATGATCCGGCTCATCCGGATGCTGATGCAAACGGATATGTTGCCTATCCAAATGTTAATCCTGTTATCGAAATGGCCGATTTAGTGGAAGCAACTCGATCGTATCAGGCTAACGTCGCAGCTTTTGAGAGTTCAAAAAATATAGCAAACAGTGCAATTTCACTGTTACAATAATAGAGGTAAATTATGAGTACTATTGAGGGTTTATCAGCTGTTTCAACCGCTGATTTACTAAAAAAAAGCAGCAAAATAGAGAGTATTGGGGAAGGTGAAGATTTTGCCGAGCACTTAAAATCCGCTCTAAATGAAGTAAATGATCTTCAAAAAACAAGCGAACAGGCTTTAGGCGATATGGCAACAGGGCAGGTAAAAGATCTCCATCAGGCAGCTCTTGCAATAGGAAAAGCTGAAACAAGCATGAAACTTATGTTAGAGATAAGAAATAAGGCTCTCAGCGCTTATAAAGAGCTTGGCAGAACACAATTATAAGTTTGTTTGTAAAAAAACAGATCTTTTTTGTCTCGCTTTAGCTTCTTTGAAGCTGAGGATTAATAACTTCATCAACAGAAATTCCGTAATGAAAGTCAAGGATTTTGTCGTAATTTGATTAAATTTGTTTTTTTGATTTTTGAGTGGTTTTATCTCATAAGTGCTTTTTAGGGCATTTATGAGATTTTGGAAAAACTAGGGTTGAGATTGATTTTTTGTCTTCATGTGAAGAAGTAAATCATTTTGTGCGTGGATACGATAAATCATATCTCTGAGAGTGTTAAACTCTTCAATGTCTTCTTTCATAGTTTTAACTTCACTTTCTAACCTTACAAAGCGTGAACTAATCACAATAAGTGAGGTTAAAAAAGTAAAGAAAAGACCTGCTAAAAGTGCATAATCTTGAAAGTTCATCATATCAGCTTGTTAAAGAATAACTTTTTTCATGCTCATAATGAAAACTTCATCTACTAGAACATCATTGATTGTTAGACCAATAAGAGCGTTGAAAACATCTTCTTCAGTTTTTGTAGGAAGTACAAGCATATTCATATATGCCTTAACGCCCGAAGTAGTATTTTTAACCATACAGCCAACTTCATAATAAGAAGTTACAACGTCGTTACCTGAAACAGTACCAGCTTTTAAAACTTGATACTCGCCATCTAAAAAATCAGTTGCAAAACTTGTAGCCTGAGTATCATCACAAGGAAGATAAACAACGTTATTTTTACCGCTAAAGCGATTTATAATCATAGACTTAGCCATTATCTAACTCCTTTTGAGCTTGCACCGATTACAGTACAATATTCACATTTCACAGCTGTTTCATAGTCAGCATCAAACAAGCCAACAATAGCAGTCTCTAAATCAATAGCCGTTTTTGTAGTTTTAACGTGCGGTAAATATACTGCACAACTTACACGGTTACTAATACCTTTTTTTCCTACAGCTAAACGAATATAATTCGGTTTTGCTACGTTTGCGGCTGTACCACCCTCTGAAACTAAATCCCAGACTTCTAATTTACCTGCTAAGATTGAACTTAGAACAGTAAAATCGCCCGTTGACATGTTTGCAGAAATGGTTTTTAAATTTTTGCCATTTACAATTTGCTTTATCATCAAATCGCCTTTATGTTTTGAACTTCTAAAAAGGTTTTTATGTTTTTTAGAGTGTGGAAGTTTTTACTATTTTTTTGAATTGTACAGGGTGTGAAATAAATATTTTTAAAGTTCGTATTTTCGGGAGTTGCAGAGGGGTTAATTCTACACTTTTTGAAAAAGTGTAGGATTTGAGAAATTGAAATTTTACAGAAGTTTGAATTTTTATAGATTTTTGCTATGCCGCAAAAAGTTTAATTGCGTTCACTCTTTGGCTGGAAGGGCTATTTCAGGGACAAAGTCCCCGAAAGCCCTTTTCTTTGGTAAGTCGCACGTGTTACCGCTAAAAGAAATGAATATTTTTTGCTATGCAAAACCGCCGACATCGAAGTCGGCTAAAATTCACATCTTTTATCTATCTGAACATTATTAATAGATTATTTACGTAGTTTTATTTTTTCTTTAAAAAAAGAGGAAGAGATTTTTT
>CAIUZU010000109.1 GCA_903903705.1 uncultured Helicobacteraceae bacterium | reverse complement strand
TTTTATCTTTTTTTATTAAAAACTGCAAAGCGCTCGTTACCATGTCAGATTTTGACTCTTCTGAAACACTGCGCATTTTTGAACTCATTTGATGCAAAAATCTTTTCATAACCTGCTCGCTCATTTTGCGAATTTGCGCTTCATACTCTTTTGGAATATACCCTTTTTTTATAACTCTATCACTCTCTGCTTTTGCCGCTTCAAAAGCTTTTTCATATATCTCTTTAATCATAGGTTCGATATTTAAAGTATCGAGCCATTCAAAAAACTCTACAGTGCTTCGCCCTATAATACCATGAGCTTTTCTAGCCCCATCTTCACGCAGACTCATATTTTCATCAACAATGTTTTTTAAATCATCAATGACATAGAGATTTATGCGTTCTCCTTTATGGTAGTTTATATCTCTTGGGACTGCCATGTCAAACCAGTATCTGTCAAAATCGCACTGTTTTATAATCTCATCTGTAATAATCGGCTCTGATGCGGAAGTTGCACTAAAGAGAATCTCAAACTCATTAACCGCATTTGGCAGCTCACTATAATCTAAAACTTTGACTCCACACTCATCTGCGAGTTTTTGTGCTTTATATTTTGTTCTGTTCATTATATAAACATCAGCCCCGTTTGATGAGAGATGTTTTGCCGTAATCTCAGACATCTCTCCGACACCGATAACTAAAGCCTTTTTGCCATCTACACTCTCTAAGACCGACTTTAGTTTTGCGACTGCAACACTTGCAATCGAAACCGGTTTGGAAGAGATATCTGTAGCATTTCTAACTTTTGCGGCACATTTAAAAGCATTATGCATTGCACGAGCGAGTTTTTGACCACAAAAGCCATTATCGTATGAAAATCTAAAAGCGTCTTTTAGCTGACCTGCTATCTGCGTCTCACCGACAACCATAGAATCAAGCGAGGATGCAACGCTAAAGAGATGATGAATGGCACTGCTGTCATCATATATGTCTGCTCTTCCCTCAAGCTCTTCTATAGAGATTCCGGATCTCGCTGCCAACATCTCAAAAATATGCTGTGTAGCCAAAGCTATATCGCTGCAACTGCATAAAACTTCCATACGATTACATGTAGAGATAAGAACCGACTCGTTAATCGACTCACCGGAGTTTAGTTTTGCAAGACAGGCTTTTAGAGCCGAATCATCTTTGTAAGTAAGTTTTTCTCTAATTTCTAGAGTTGAATTTTTATGTGAAAAGCTTATGTTTAAATAGTGCATCAATAACTTCTTTTTATCATGGTTTGTAAAATATTTACCAGTTCTACATCTTCACTTACGGCATTCATTGCCTCGCCCGATAGTTTTCGTGCGAGTTCAAAAGATTTTTCAACAGTTTTGTGCTCATGCATCTTCTCTTTTATCCAAAGAGCCTCTTGCTCACTAAGTGCTTTTGCATGTAAAGAGAGCAGCTTTTTTTTATCATCATCATTTAAAACTTTGTAAAGATAGATATATGGAAGCGTGCATTTCCCCTCTACAAAGTCATTCATAGCAGGTTTTCCAAGAGTAGCTTCATCGGAGGTGATATCCAAAATATCGTCTATTATTTGAAAAGAGAGACCGAGATTTTTTCCGTAAAGTGCATGAGAGTGAGAATCTTTACCTGCCAAAATAGCCGCCGCCTCGGCTGAAGCTTCAATCAAAGTGGCAGTTTTTAAATAAAGCATATCAAGATATTTCTCTTCATCGCTATTAAACTCGTCTGCCATTTTCACATCCATCATCTCACCCTTGCTAAGAGCAGTAACGGAAGATGCAACAATCTTTGCAATCTCTTTCTCAAATGAAACAAGCTCGGTAAAAGCTTTTGAGTACAAAATATCTCCAAGCATTACGGCTGTTTTGCTTCCATCCGTTGCGTTAACCGAAGCCACTCCGCGTCTGAGCGTAGCTTCGTCAATTACCTCGTCATGAAGCAGACT
>CAIUZU010000108.1 GCA_903903705.1 uncultured Helicobacteraceae bacterium | reverse complement strand
GTTATTGTATTATCAATTGATTGGAGAAGCGATGGCGGCATAGCAAATTTTGCATACTCCATTGTTACGCTTTTATGATTAATAATTATGAAATCTATAGAGATTGCCTCATCATCAAGCAAAATCGGCTTTATATATTCTAA
The DNA here is from genome assembly GCA_903903705.1 of uncultured Helicobacteraceae bacterium. Lineage (GTDB taxonomy): Bacteria > Campylobacterota > Campylobacteria > Campylobacterales > Sulfurimonadaceae > Sulfurimonas. Next base: position 2,601 of record CAIUZU010000108.1, on the reverse strand, counting down.
TGATAAATCAATTAAATCTTTGATATCAAAATTAGCATGCATTTTATCGACCATGTGGTTGATATATGCTGTCATAAGCATTGAACTAAGTGATGCCGAGAGTCCTTTGCCCATACCGTCTACAATAAAGTAAAATACAATATCTTCATTGATTTTTCTGGCACTATAGGAGTCTCCGCTTAGTATATCAAGCGGTTTATAGAAAAAGTCTATAAGTGTATTGCACTGACCCTCTATCATCTGATAATAAAAATCATTTCTTAATATATTTAATTCTTTGGCAAATGCTAAATCTTCTTGATATAAGTTATATTTTTCCTTTTTTTCAAGATCTTTTATCTTCTTTTCTCTCTGCTCTTTTAAGTAGTTGTTGGCAATTAACAGCTTGGCTACATTTTCTATAGCCTGCATTACTTCAATTGCAACAATCGGTTTTTTTAAAAAATTATTAACGTTTAGTTGAAGCGCTTCGACGATTACATCAACATCTTGTATAGAAGAAACGAGAATAATAGGAATCTCTTTGTTGCGTTCTCTGATTTTTTTAATCATACCAATGCCGTTAAGCACAGGCATATCATAGTCGCTTATAATTAAATCTATATCTTCATCGCAAAATTTTTGGTAGCCGTCTTCACCATTGTTAGCATAAACTATATTTTTTACTAGATCTTCAAAAATTGAATTATATATAAGCTGAGTGGTTTTGTTATCTTCAACACAAAGAAGTGTTAAAGATTTTAGATACTCAAGTACTGACTTGTCTATATGATTGTGCATTAAATTTTAAATTTACTTAGTTCGCTTTGTAGTCTGTTTGCATCAGATGCCAGTTTTGTTGCAGCGCCGTCTACTAGATTTCTATGTTCTGTATTTTTTTGAGAAATTTCTATAACCTCATCCATATTGCGAATTAGCTCTTTTGTTTTTGTAGCAATATATGTACTCTGATGCATAACATCGCTAGATTTTTCGGTCGTAATTGCAAGATTCTCTTTTGTTTCTTGAGAAGATTCGATAAGAAGCTGAGCCGAATGTGCTATGCTATTCATATTTTGAGATGTTTCTTGTGTCTCTTCTGAAATTTCAATAACATTTTGTGTAATAAGATTTACGTTTGCACTAATCTCACTAAGGCTTTTTTGTGTTCTCTCCGCAAGTTTTCTTACCTCGTCTGCAACTACTGCAAATCCTCTTCCATGTTCTCCTGCCCGAGCTGCTTCAATAGCCGCATTTAGCGCAAGCAGGTTTGTTTGGTCTGCTATGTCAGAGATAATTGCCAATACATCTTTGATATTTTTTGCTTGTTCCGTAAGTGATGAAACTTTACGAACAAGATCTTCTTGATGTACATTCCCTTTTTCAATTGCTTTTACGACAGAATCAAGCTTATCGATAAAACCGTCTAAGACGCTAAATGTCTTTTTCAAATCTTCAGTAACAGTTATAGAAGCTTCTTCTATCGCATCAAGACGATTCCCAACCTCAGTTACTAAAACATTAATATTCGAAATTTTGATGTCCGCAAACTTACCGTTTTTCGTAAGCTCTTCAACTATATCATTGAGAACTTTACTCTCTTGAGATGTTGTAATAGATACATCTTTTGCTTGATAAACACTCTCTTTAAATGCAACTATCATTACATGGAGTGCTCTAGAGATCTGTGAAATTTCATCTTTCCCCTCGACAATAACTTCACATGTCAAATCAAGAGTGCTTGATACACACTCGATTTTTTCTAAAGAGCTGCGAACGCTTCTGTTTACACCTCTGCTAATTACAAAAATTATTATAAATATAGCTACGGCAAAAATAGAATAGCTAATCAATGTTATTGCGATAGTCGTCATAGATGAAGTTTTGAGTTCTTCAAGGAGAATAGTGTTTTGCTTAGCCAATTCATCATCAACTTCTTTTAAAAGGTTTATTTTTTGAGTTATAGTTTTAAACCACGTAACGCTATCAACTCCAAAGCCACCCTCAGAAGCTTTTTGTTTAGCAATATCTCTCATTTTATTCACTTCAGCAATGATAGGAGAATTCATTTTCTGCGCATAAAATGCTTTTGAATTCTCTGTCGCCATGGATAAGTAAGCATCAATAAACGCATTTTGTTCTGCTACAAGCGTAATCCATTTAGGAAATACGCCATCGCCAAATTTATCGGCAGCAAACGTTCCGCTTAAAACGGCTCTCTCAACTCCTGCACGTTCTTTAGATTTTAAGAAGTTGCTATAGGAATCAAGTGCTTTTACTAGTTCATGCGCATTTGCCAATTTTGCACTGAGCGATACAATATTTAAAATCTTTGTATTCATATCTGTAAAGTAAGCAACTACATCTTTTTGGCTTATTGAGAGCGAATCAATCTGAGAGCGAATCTGTGTGATTTTACTCATATCTGCGTTAAATGCCGCTATCTCACTATTTAGCTCTTTAGGAAAAGAGTCGATATCAAGACTTTTTATATATGTTGCTAGCTTATCATACTCTTTTGTAGTGTCAACTCTCTGCTTTGGCAACATGTCCCCAAACTGTTTTCCGCCAGAGCCTATAAAACCGACACTCGTACCTCTCTCTTTTTGTGTTTCATGAATT
>CAIUZU010000107.1 GCA_903903705.1 uncultured Helicobacteraceae bacterium | reverse complement strand
CGAATGACGGGAAAGACGTTGCATCTCTTCCTTGTCTAAGATTTTGTCTATATCAAGAATAACAATCATCTTATCCTCTTTTTTAAATAGACCTCTTAGATACTTGGGAGCTATAGAAGTTCCCATATCAGGAGCAGGGTATAGTTTGTCCAGCTCAACGTTTTCCATATCTGAGACTTCATCCACGACTAAGCCTATCATTCTGGAATCTTCTGTTTTAACAGCAATGACAATAGTCCTTTCATTATAAACAGGCTCAGAGTTTATATTGAACCTAACTCTTAGATCTATAATAGGAGCGACTTCTCCTCTTAGATTGATAACCCCTTTAACCCAACGACTTGCATCGGGTATAGGCGTTACGATGGGATAAGTAAGGATCTCTCTTACTTTACTTATCACAATGCCGTATGTTTCACTTCCAAGTTTGAAAGTGAGTAGTTGATTACTTTCTATAATAGCCATGTTGTTCTCCTAATTCCTATCCATAATATTCATAGTATCGATAATAAGACCTATCGTTCCATCACCTCTAACCGTTGCCCCACCGATGCCATGTGCATTTCTAAAGTTTCTATCAAGCGGTTTGATGACAAACTGCTGCTGATTCATAAACTCGTCTACAAACAGAGCTATTTTTTTAGTACCAGATCTAACAACTATTAAAATCCCCTCTGAGAGTTTATGATTTTGAGGTGAGATATTAAATATTGCATGAAGCCTTACAACAGGAATAAACTCTTCTCTTAGCATAAGTACTTCAGACTCTTCATCACCGATTTGTTTAATCATTCCCTCTTCAGGTTTGAGGGATTCTATAATTGCCGATAGTGGTAAAATATAGTGCTCTTTACCCACACGAATATTTAGTCCGTCTAAAATAGCTAAAGTTAACGGTAAAACTATTGTAAATGTTGAACCAAATCCTTCTTCAGTCTCTACTTTAACCGCACCTCCGAGCTTTTTGATATTAGACATAACCACATCCATACCTACACCACGACCCGAGATATCCGTTACCGCTTCCGCAGTGCTAAGCCCCGGTGCGAAGATAAGCATCGCTTTATCTTCATTACTCATCCCAGCGGCTTGAGACTCTTCTAAGATACCGTTTTGGATAGCTTTTGCAGTAACTTTTGTAAGATTTATACCGCCACCGTCATCTTGAATCTTGATTATCATCTGTCCGTTAGCCTGCTCCGCACTCATAAGAAGAGTTCCGGTCTCATTTTTGCCTGCGGCTCTTCTTCTGTCAGTCGACTCTATACCGTGATCCATAGCATTTCTTACGATATGCGTAAGCGGATCCGTAAGACCTTCAATCATAGCTTTGTCTATCTCTACACTGTCTCCGTAATGACGGAAATCTATCTTCTTGTTTAACTTCTTGGCAGTGTCTCTTATAACTTTAGGGAACTTTGAAAATACAGTCTCCATAGGAATCATACGAACACTCATGACTCCCTCTTGAAGCTCTCTTATATAACGGTCAATTAAATCCAGTCTTTCGCTTAGATCAGATTTTATTTTCTGATCTTGCATCATATATGTATATTGAGTAAGCATTGAATGAGCAATAACAAGTTCCCCGATATTATTCATAAGAGCGTCTATTTTAGATAAATCTACCCTGATGGAGCTAGAAGCAGTGTCTGTTTTAAACTTTTTAGACTCGTTTGCAGAGTTGTCTTTTACTTCAAGCTCTTTATTTGGAACTTCTTTTTCCTCTTTAGCCGTTTGAGCCGCTTGAACTTTTTTCTCAGGCAGAGTCTCTATCGTATCGAAAAACCCAAATCCTTCATCCTCAATAAGCTCTAATTCATCAAAGAATCCAAACCATTCGCCGTCTTCAATAAGCTCTAATTTATCCTCCTTGGTTGAGGGTTCGTCAAAGAATCCAAATCCTTTATCCTCCTTGGTTGAGGGTTGGTCATCTTCAATAAGCTCTAATTCGTCAAAGAATCCAAAATATTCATCATCGTCTTTTTCTTTGATTGCATTAGAGTTTACTGCTCCATAAGCTCCCTCATCATCTTTAGGCATCAATAGCCCAAATGCAGGCTCTTCTTCTACTTCTACGTCTTGGAGATTTAGCGCTTTTTCATTTTTGCAATGTTCTTCTTCATCTAAAAGCAGAGATTCTTTGATATCTTGTGAAAAGTTATCCAGTTTATAAAGAAGATCTTCTTTAGTGGAAGTGAAATAATCATGTTCTAACTCATCATTCAACTCTAACTCTAAAATGTGCTTTAGAGTGTCTACCCCGTCAATGAGCAAACTTGCCATGCTATCTTGAAATGAAAGTTCTCCGTTGCGGAGTCTGTCCATGAAAAACTCCAGTTCATGGGCTAAGGCTGCAAACATTGACAACTCAACCGATGCAGAATTGCCCTTTAGCGTATGAACAGAGCGAAACAGAGAGTTAATCGTCTCATTGTCCATATCACCTGCATCTTCGGCTTCAAGCAAAATGTTATCTATAGTTTCAAATAGATCTTCGGCTTCTTCCTTAAACATCTGAGTATATTTATTGATATCAAATACTGCCATAACCTATCCTAGTCTGCTGAGGACAATTCCAACCGCCTTGAGAAGCTGCTCGGGAACAAACGGTTTTACTATCCAGCCTGTCGCTCCGACCTCTTTTCCCTTTGCTTTCATATCATCGGTCTTTTCCGTAGTAAGTGTTAAAATAGGCGTTGAAGCATATACAGGCAGTTTTCTTAGCTCCGCAATCAACTCAAACCCGTTCATATTTGGCATATTGATATCTGAAACTATCAAGTCAAACTGAGTGGCTTTTGCTTTAGAGAGACCATCCACTCCGTCAACTGCTTCTACGACATCAGGATATCCACCCTCGTTTAGCGCATACTTAACCATATCACGCAACATGTTTGAATCATCTACTATTAGTATTTTTGGCATTATCTTTTATCTCCTTGATTTTATTTCATAAAATAAAGGAGAACCTTTACTTTATTTATAACGATATCCCATCGTCTGGATATCTACATGTCTAAAACAGTAAAAGCTCTTCAATATTGGGCTGTTCTATGTTACAACCCTGCATAGCGTCTTCTATCCCTGAAGCATAATCTCTTTGGTCTTGAATGGTGTAAAAAGCAATCAATCTTTTTTTAAGCTCTGTTTTTAGCTCATCTTCCACACTAAACCCATTAAGCTCTGCAAACGCTACGTCGTCTTGCATAATCTTCTCTATGCCCTCAATCATTTGAGAGATGCGGTCTTCACACTGAAGCACCATGATAAACCCAAACATGGCTTTTATGACTTCGTCGGTACGAGAGAGAATAGACTCCGTCATGCTCCAAGAGTCTTCAAGTTCCGCAAATGCAGAAGGAGCAGTCTGCTCCTTTAGAACAGTCAGCTTCTCATGAGCGCCTTTGGCATCACGATGGATCTCTCTCATCTCTTCAACCCTCTCCTCAAAGATATTCTCTATCTCTTTGGTGCTCTCTTGCATATTTAGTTTTATGCCCTCAAGGTTTGCATTATGCACAGAAGTGTCTACGCTAAAGCGTTCTATGATCTCTCTTTGAACTCTTAATTTTATCTTCTGCTCTATATATGAATCATATGCTTCAAGCATAGAAGGGAGTTTAAGAAGTGAAGAACGAAGTATCCATGCGTCAAATATATCAGGAACTAAGCTTTGCTCATCTTTGTCATTTAATGCCGCTATCAAGAAGCATTCTTTAGGATTTACCAAAAGAGAAGCTGTTTCTAAATGCTCGGCAGGGCAAATCATTATGTCACAAGGTGTCTCTTTATCGATCTCAAACGTATAAAGAGCCTCATCAAGATATAGAGCAGTATCGTCTTGGAGTAAATTTAAAATTGTTTTCATAAAAATTCCTAAATTGTTATACTATTTTCACTCTTTGTCAAACGAGGATGTATCCTCGTTTTTATTGATGTTAATTATATTTACACAGTGTTGCAAATATGTTGCGGTTTTTAACATTTAGGCAAGGTTAAAACCTTGCTTCCGTACTTTTTCTTTTCGGAAACGAGGATTCATCCTCGTCTGTTTTAACCTTGCTTGTGTGTTTATTAAAAATTCTCCCAAACATCGTTTTCATGTTTAGAACTATTTTTAGCAATAGCGTTTGAAGCATATTTTTGTTTAGCTACAACGGGTTTAGCAGCATGAACAGGTTTGCTTGTTCTAGTTGCATTTATCCCCGTAGTGGAGCTCTGAGTTGCTCTTATATTGTTCTTACCCACAAACTCCTTAGACAATGCATCTTGAACCATAGCTTCAGCTTTAGAGATAGTTGCATTTGCAATAGCATCTGCTTGAGCTGCAACTTTTGCATTCTCTTGTGTCATTTGGTCTAGTTGTGTAACAGCTGTATTGATTTGACCGATACCTTGCATCTGTTCACGGTTTGCGT
>CAIUZU010000106.1 GCA_903903705.1 uncultured Helicobacteraceae bacterium | reverse complement strand
CCGAAGAGTTACCACCAGCCGAAGATTTAAAAAAGTTAGAGCGAAAAGTAAAATCCGATGAAAAAAAGATGATAAAACAAAGTGCATTGCCGAAAAAGAAAAAATAGGTTGTGATTTGGCAAAGCTTTCTATGGTCGATGGCAAAATATACAATGTGGAATACTACAATTTGATATTTTGTGTTAGCATACGCTTAAAAAATTGATGATATTTTTGAGGTTTGACAAGTGAGCGATATAAACATAAAACAACTACTTGATTTAGAAGTCGCCAAACGCAACTGTGAGGGCGAAGTTTGTGAAGAGCGGCTAGATCCCATTATGGTTGCTCATCGTTACAAAGACCCGACCATCTCGCTTATCTGTGCTCTTTTTGCCTACGGAAATGTAAAACAGATAGTAAAGTTTTTAAACTCTCTTGACTTCTCTCTTTTACAAAAAAGTGACGATGAAATAAGAGAGTTTTTAAAAAACCATTACTACAGATTTCAAAAAAGCGAGGATGTTATAGCTCTTTTTATCGCTCTAAAACGCTTAAACGAAAAAAGCACTTTGGAAGAGGTTTTTAAAAGCGGATATATATTAAAAACAGAAATACGATAGAGGGGATAAGCTCTCTTATAAAAACTCTGCAAGAGATTTATCCGCACTCATCCATGGGATATAACTTTTTAATCTCTCAAGTAACCTTAAAAACAAAGGGAGCAGGGGCTCTTAAGCGGTGGATGATGTACTTACGTTGGATGGTAAGAAGTGACAATATCGACATGGGTTTATGGAACGGCGTAGATAAGAGCGACCTTATAATACCTCTTGATACCCATACCTTTAATGTATCAAAAAAATTGGGACTGCTTCAAAGAAAGAGTTATGATTTGGAAGCGGCGATTGAACTTACATGTAAACTAAAAGAGTTTGATGAAAATGATCCTCTGAAGTATGATTTCGCACTTTATCGCATAGGGCAGGAGAAGTTGTCGCTAGGGATGAGCTAATCGATTTCTCATCATAAAAAGAGTTAATGATAAAACTACTGCAGAAGATGATGCTATCACAAACAAAAGAGTACTTCCATAGTTATCCCACATCCATCCTGCAGCGGCTAAAGAGACAAGTGTAGCAATACCGACAGAGGTGTAATAAACTCCATACGCCGTTGCTTTTAAGTCATAGGGTGCCGTATCTGAGATAATCGCTTTTGCTAAAGAGTTAAATCCTCCCGCAAAAAATCCATATATACCAAATCCAAGCCATACTCCCCAAACGCTGCCCGTTGCCATTGCCATTGCTCCCAGTCCAAAAGCCAAGTAAACAAAAGAGAGCAGAGCTGCTTTGCCAAGCCTATCTGCAAGTTTGCCTATGGGAATCGCAAAGAGAGCTTGTGTAAGATTATAAAGAGTGTATGCAAGTGGTATTACAGCCAATGCAAGTCCGTTATCTCCTGCTTTTAAAATCATAAACGAGTAGTTCATTGCAAAGAGACTAAAGAGTGTCTGAAACCCCACCAGCCAGTAAAATTGTGTAGGAAGCGCACTTGGGCGAAAACGACTTACGGGAGTAGGGAGAAAAGGAACATCTGTGATTAGAAAAACAAGGATAATCATAGAGATAATTCCGGGTATGATGCTGAGTGCAAAGATTGTTCTAAATGTCTCTTCGCTCTCTCCTAACCACCATAAAAGAGCAAATGCACTTAGTGAACCTACTAAAGCACCGGCACCATCCATCATTTTATGAAAACCAAAAACAAAACCGCTGGAACCATTCGGTGTAGAAGCGCTGATAAGTGCGTCACGCGGAGCAACACGAATCCCTTTTGCCAGACGATCGCCGATACGAATCGTCATAATCATAGTCGCACTTTGGGCAAAAAAAGCAAGAGGTTTTATGAGATTTGAGAGACCGTATCCAAATACGACTATCCCTTTTCTTCGTCCGAGTCTATCCGAGTAGAACCCCGATAGGGCAATGAGCAGAGCAACAGAGAGTTCTGCTAACCCCTCGATTAGACCGATTTGCGTTTTAGTCGCATGTAAAAACCGCTCCAAAAAGATAGGCAGCAGAGGAAGGATCATCTCCGTAGAAAAGTCGGTAAAGAAGCTGTTGGCTCCCAACCCTAGTATATTTTTATTTAATATTGG
>CAIUZU010000105.1 GCA_903903705.1 uncultured Helicobacteraceae bacterium | reverse complement strand
TTTTATTTGATTAATTTAGCGGTTTTTTGAGAAAACTCGCTCATTGATTTTAGATTATGAGCAATCATTAACATCTTGTCATAATCAACTGTTTTGTTCTCAACCATTTTCTCAAGCATTTCAGCAGAAGCGGAAAGCCCGACTACTTTATTTTCTAAAAAGTCATCATCAATCGTTGCCATACTATCTGTAATGTTACTTGCTAACATAAGACCGCCACCGACAGCAGGATTAAATACACTTGCAACCTTGCCGACACTATTTAGCACATTTGAGAGAGTGCCATCTTTTAACATTTTTAATAAATCATCCATTTTTTAACCTTTTATTTATTTATACCAAACCACGTTCTGAGGCTTAGTATCATCTATATCGCAATGTATGAAAGTTTCATACACACCTATTCTCGTAAATCCAACAGCCAACAAAGATTTTAAAATCAAAAATCTATGAGCAGAACCGAGAACCTTTATATCAACCGCTAAACCATCCAAATGACTAGATAGTTTTTCGCCACCCTCTGAAGTGTTACGTTTTTTACAACGACAAGCAGAGTTAATTATAAATACAACATCAGCAAGTTCACGAGCTTCAACAAGCTTATAAACTAAATCAGTGTTAATATTGTTAAGACCACAGCCACAATGGCAGTCAAACTCATTTTCATTAAAGTTTTTAATTTCATTCCAGATAATCAATCCTTTCATTTTTTTTAAGATACTATTCTAAGTGATTTATCTACAGCTGCATAGTCACATTTTCTTTGTAATCGTTTTCGACAAGTTGCGTCATAAGTTTTTTTACGACCAGAAACAACACGACCACAACCGCATTTGCATCTAAGTTCTTTTTTAGCAACAGGTGTGTCACAATTATTTAAAATCGATGGGTCACAATTTGCTTGAGAAATTTTTGAAAATGTTTGTATCCGGATAGTCACATTAAAAACTTCTCTTGCAAGAACACTACCAATAGAAAGAGGAACACCGTTACCGACTACTTTCTTTTTACCCTTTACGTTAAAGTCAGGCAAATCAAAATCATTATCCAGACCTTGAATTCTACAAAGCTCTTTAAAACTTCTATCGTCACTAGCCAACGCACAACCGCTTTTTATATCTTGCATAACCCCACGAGGAATATCCAAATAAAGTCCATTTTTAGAACAAAATTGAATATGTCTCAATCTGCTAGTATCTTCATACCAACCTTGATTAATATCAATACGTTGATGAGAATAGTTTTGCAGCTGAGTCACATTTATGTTTTTATCCTGTAACGTCAAACTATTTTTAAGCAACTCCGTCACATTAGGAACGCCTTTTACATTTTCCAAAAGATACCAATCAGGCTCACACTCAGAAACAACTCTTAAAAATTCATACATCATTTCCAAAGAGTAAGTACCTCTATTTCTTTTTAAAGTTGAAAAATCTTGACAAGGAGAACCGCCGATAATTCCGTTAAACTTATTTTTTACACCGGTAAAGTCACGAATATCAAAATGAGAGCCATTTATAATATCGCCTGCACTCACTACGCAAAAACCAGCTTCTTTAAAAGCTTTATCCAAAAGACCGACACCCGAAAATAAACTAAGAACTAATTGCATTACGAAACTCTCTCAAGTAATTTATCTTCTAAATTTTTACTAAGTTCTATTCTGTAGAAACTATCCGAAACATCTAAAAGAGTATTGTAGATATCGTGTTCAAGCACTTTATAATCAGGAACGTTACAAATGCCGTGTAATTCGCAAAAATCTACTTTTTCAAACCAATCAAGACACTTGATGATTGAACCCTCAATGATAGAGAAGCCTTTGTCATCTACGTTTTTACGGTTACTATCTTCAAAAGCTTTTATAAATGTTTCTTTTGAGATAGAGCCGTAATATTTGGACATAGTGCTATACAAACTTTTTATGCTGTTTGATACATAATCCAATGAACCGTGTTTAGGCATTTGGAAAGATGTATAGATATCTTTGTACATGTGTGAATTCCATACTTTTAAATCTTGCCAAAAAGTAAAGACGTCAGCTCTTTGAAATATCTTGTTTATAGAGTGCTTTGTCAGAAACTTGTCAGTGCCGTTTTTTAAAGTACGTTTGCCTCTAAGCACATCAAAAACAGTTTTATCGTCTAAATCCATAAACCTAAAATCTGTTAAAGCTTTAGCCCACAATGAGGGTATATTATTCAAAATAGTTTCGTAATCATCTAAACTATGAAGATTGCTATCTATCATACTTTTTAGCTTCTCACGTCTTATCTGAATTTCTATACGCCAAACGGTTTTCTCTTCATCATAGTTTGGTTTGCCAT
>CAIUZU010000104.1 GCA_903903705.1 uncultured Helicobacteraceae bacterium | reverse complement strand
ACATAATATTTGTCTATAAACATTTTTGTAAAAGGATTTTTCAAATATTTATTTTGCTCTTTTTCTAAAATGACGACCGATTCAATACCAAAATTTTGCATCTCCTTTGATATTGAATTAAAGTGAGAGATAACTTCAATAGCCCCAATATTTTCGTCTTCTCTAAATAGCGGGACAATAGCACGAATCGAGAGGTCATACATTCCTGAGTTTATAGAGTAAAGCGGTTTTTTCAGCACTACTGCTTTAAGTATGTCCCCTCTAAACTCTTTTTTATTTTCACCTTTAGTCTTATCCCAACTCTTATACATAGAGTTTAGATCTTTATCAAATATCTGTACCCAAATATTTTTATAGAGTGTGTATTCATTCAACTTTGAGATTAAATCTTCATAACTGTTTTGGGATATATTGTTTTCTAGGAGGTCATTTGAAAGATTTTTATCATTTGCTATACTTAGTGCAATCGCAACAGTAGATTTTTGTTTTGCCAAGATCAAAGAGTCTGCTTTTTTTTGCATAAGAAGTGCTTCTAATCTATAATTTTCGTCTCTTAGTTTGTTTTTTTCTTTGATGATAAACTCAAGATAAAACCAACCAATGAAAATGAAAATAACAATAATCCCGACTATTGAATATTTTTGAAGCTTTAAAATAACTAGTCCCTTAAATCATATGATTTTTATTATATCACTATTTATTTAGAATAAATCTTTTTAATATTTCTACATTTAAACCCATAGCGGTACTTTCATGCCCTTTTACGCTTTTGATGTAGCGTTTGCAAAAACCCTCAACCATACATGCTCCGGCTTTGCCTTGCCAATCCCCATTTAGAAGATAAATTTCTATATCATCCAAATCAAAAGGTTCAAAAAAATACTGGGTCGTAGAAATATCTATAATTTTCATATTTTTTGATTGATATATCATACATGTAATTATGCTTGTTATATTTCCGCTTTGTGTAAGTAAAATATTACGTGCATCATCAATGCATTTTGCTTTTCTTAAAATCTTATTTTGTGAAGTTACAACGGTATCGGCAACCAAAAGCGGATAATCTTCATATCCAAACTTTTTTAGATTTGCCTCATATTTTCCGATAGTCGCAAGGTAGACAAAATTTTTAGCAGATGTTGCGATTATGCTATCCTCGTCAAAATCAACACTCTCTTGCATAAACGCAATTCTTGCATCACTTAAAAGCTGTGCACGGGTCGTTGAAGAGGAAGCAAGTCTTATCATTATAGAGTGCTTGAGAGGTACGTTCCTATAAATATAGCGGTTATCCCGAGTATTATACTTAGAGGCACCATGAATTTTCCGATAAGTTCTATCTGTTCTTTAGCGCCTACCATATCGCCTTTGTTTAGGAGCATTTCACCTCTGTTTCTTCTATAAATCATAATCAGTAGATTTATAAACATAAGAGTCCAAATGCCCTCTTTTATATGTGAAAATGGGGCAAAATCGCTTTGTGAGAGTCCATACCCTTTTATCATAAAAACTGCGGTTACTATTAGAATAATTACAAAAGGAAGCACTATGTTAAATAGCCGCCCTAACGCATAAGCGATATGCTCTAAGCGTTTATGCGGTGATTCTATTTTTAGAAATGATTGATGTGCAGCAAATCGCATAGCAACCATTCCGCCCACCCACACGACTGCACTTATGACATGCAAGAAGACAATTATGACTTTGTATTCTAAAAAAAATTCTTGCACTAAGATAAAATCCCTGTTATATATTTAAGAGCCTCGGCTTTAGCCTCTTGAAGTTTTGTAATATCTTTTCCGCCTGCTTGAGCAAAATCTGCTCTACCGCCGCCACCACCGCCAAGCATCGGAGCAATGTGCTTTATCCAATCACCCGCTTTTGCATCTGAATTTTTAACACCAGCAGCCATCATCACTTTGTCGTCTTTTACCTGAAAAAGTATTGCGCAAAGCTTCTCATTTTGATTTTTAAGTTCATCTATCTTCTCTTTGATATCGCCGTTTGCCAGCTCATCTACAACAACGCTTACACCGTTTATCAGCTGGATTTTTATATCAGCTTTTATACTGTTTTGAGCATCATGAAGCTCTTTTTTTAACTCAGCAATATTGGATTTAAGTCTGCTTATGCCTGCCATAACATCCAAATTTTTAACCTCTGACTCAATCTCTTTGATCAGCACTCTCTGCTCTATAAAATGCTCATACGCCGCATGTCCGCAAACCGCTTCTATACGTCTCACACCTGCACTTACACCGCTCTCTTTTGTGATGATAAACGAGCCGATAACTGCAGTATTATCTACATGCACACCGCCGCAGAACTCTATGCTTGTGTCTCCAAAACTTACAACACGAACCTCATCGCCGTACTTTTCGCCAAACTGAGCTTTAGCACCGGATTTTTTCGCTTCGTCTATGCTCATAACCTCTGTATTTGCTGAGATTCCACGCATAATTTCATAATTTACTCTTGTCTCTATCTCAACTAGCTCCGCATGAGAGAGTGCTTTTGGATGAGAGAAGTCAAATCTTAGTCTCTTCGCTTCCACTAAAGAACCTGCTTGAGAAATATGGTCTCCCAAAACATCAAAAAGAACTGCATGAAGCAAGTGAGTCGCCGAGTGATGTTTAGTTATTTCGCCTCTTGAAATATCTACAACAGCCTCAACCTCATCGCCGAGTTTTAGCTCTTTTTCTACCGAGATTTGTGACAAGTTCAGTCCAAAAAATTTCTTAGTATCACTTACTTTTGCAAAGCCTGCTAACTCTCCGCTGTCTCCACACTGTCCACCGCTTTGAGCATAAAAAGGAGTGACATCTAAAAATACCCAGCCGTTTGTGCCTGATGAGAGTTTCTCTGCATGATGGTAGCTCTCATCTAAAAGTGCTAAAACTTTACTTTTTTGTTTTGTGCTCTCATATCCCACGAAACTGTTTTCGCCGAATTTCTCTAAAAGCTCTTTAAAATCTCCGTGAACCGCATCGTCTCCGCTGCCTTTCCAAGCAGCTTTTGCACGAGTGCGCTGCTTGCTCATCAACTCTTCAAATTTAGCAGAGTCCAGTTTGAGATCTTTCTCTCTTAACATGTCTTCAGTCAAGTCAAGCGGAAAACCGAAAGTGTCATAAAGTTTAAATGCAACCTCTCCGCTGAAAATCTCTTTCGTATTTTTAAGTTCCTCGTTAAAAAGCTCGATTCCCGATGCGATAGTTTTGAAAAATCTCGCTTCTTCAAGCTCTATCTGCTCTTTTACGGCATTTGATTTTGCTGCCAAATAGTCATACTCTTTACCCATAATTGCAACAACGTTATCTACAAGTTTGTGCATAAACGGTTCGCTAAACCCTAAAAGATATCCATGTCTTACAGCACGGCGAAGGATACGGCGAAGCACATATCCACGCCCCTCGTTTGAGAAGTTTACACCCTGAGCAAGCAAGAAAAGCACTGTTCTTATATGGTCGGCTATAACACGGTACGATGCGCCGCTAGCGTAAACATACTCTTTGCCTATAAGCGTTTCTACTTTTTTGATAATCGGCATAAAAAGAGATGAAGAGTAGTTGCTTGTAACGCCCTCGCTGATTGCGACAACACGCTCTAGCCCCATACCTGTGTCGATGGATGGTTT
>CAIUZU010000103.1 GCA_903903705.1 uncultured Helicobacteraceae bacterium | reverse complement strand
TTCAAGCGAAGACAACACTTCGGCATTTACCTTTCCAGATGGGGCCAAAATAAAAGGAAAAGGGAAAGATTTGCCATCAATTAGCCCTGTTTGAAGAACGCTTCTGCTCTGTTCTTCATTCATCAAAGATTCTACCGGAGAGAGTAGTCCGTCTTTTAAAAGTTCAAGTGCAGATGCCGCTTCTTTGTCGATAAGCAGTGTTTTATTTTTTCTTAACAATGTCATACTTCTTTCTTTTTTCCCATAAACTTTTACGGCTGATTCCCAGCTTTTTTGAGAGTTCCGTATCCGGAAATTTATGTTGATAATTTAAAACAATATATTTAACATAATCTTCTATCGGAAGAATCTCGCCTTGATCAAAGATGTTGCTTTCACTCTTAATATCTATGATCTCATACTCGTCATCTTCTATTTTATCTGTACTGCAAACTATGGCTTTTTTGTTTTCAAGTAGTGTGTAGAGAGCTTTTCTTTCGCTTTTTTTAAGAATCTGAAGATCTATGATGTAAATAAGTGAATTTTCAGTGATAGACTCTATCTCGCTCATCGCCTTTATATCGCTAAGAGTTATAAAATGAAGGGGGAGATTTTTCTTTTTTGCATACTCAAACGCAAATGAGTCGGCATGTTTTTGATATGAAGATGAGATGAAAACAGGAAGTTCCAAGTTGTCAAAGTTATGCTCACCGCTTAGAGACGAAAATGTATGCGTAAGATATTTGTCATACGCCTCATTTCTCTTTTTTAGCTTCTCATAATCTTGATAGTGATTGATCTTTCTAATCAGCTCTTCAATCATAAAAGGTTTTAAAATATAATCTTTTGCACCTGCGGAGAGTGGTTTAGAAACCGTATCGTTGCTGATGTATGAAACCATTAAGATAATAATAGATTTTTTAAATGTCTCTATAACAGGGCTAAAATCTTGACCATTTATGTTTGTTGAGAGCAGAACAACATCATAAACATTGCTTTTTATGGCATCTCTTGTTGATGTACACATTTCACATATATGACCTAGCTCGCTCAGTTTTGTAGCGATGCTTTGTGCCAAATAAACTTCGTTTTCTATAATTAGTATTCTCAAATTTTCATCCAGTCAAAATATTTTAAATTTGCATTAGCAATAACTCCAACACCTTCACCTCTGCCTATAAAGCCGAGTTTTTCAGTTGTTGTAGCTTTTATGTTTACCCTTGAGCTCTCAATGCTTAAAATGGAACTAAGCGTTTTTCTCATAGCAATTTTATAGTTGCCGATTCTCGGTTTCTCGGCCGCTATGGTTAGATCTATGTTAACAATAACAAAGCCTAAATGGCGAAGTTTTGTAACGACTCTCTTAAGCAGCTCTTTTGAATCTATGCCTTTGTAGGCATCATCATTGTCGGGGAACATCATTCCTATATCTCCCATTCCTGCAGCTCCAAGAAGTGCGTCAACTAGAGCATGTATTGCTACATCTCCGTCACTGTGCGCTTTAAAACCGTAATCAGACTCTATTCTTATGCCGCCAAGATACATTTCACCTTTATCATCAAATGCATGTACATCAAAACCTACTCCGCTAAGTGTGTCGTTTGATGGTGGAGTAAGACACGATAATTTTTTCAAATCATCAATACGGGTTATTTTGTGAGCATCGTTCTCACCTAAGATAAACTCTCTTTTGCCTCCGTTTGCAACTATGGCGCTGCTCTCATCGGTAAACTCATCTTTCTGCTCAAGAGCACTTTTAAGTGCAGATGTACGAGAGAGTTGAGGTGTTTGAATCATCTTTACCTTATCTCTGTCAATCGTTACACCATCATATACAACAGTGTCATGGACTTTTAGATATGGAACTACACAGTCGCTTTTGCCGATATGAGAGACTATTTCGTTTAAAAACTCTTCGCTTACACATGAACGGGCAATGTCGCTTACTAAAACATACTCTGTATCTACTTCACAAAGAGAGTTTTTCAAAGAAGCCTGTCTTGTTGCTCCGCCCTCTACAAAAGTAAAATCAGCATAATTTTTCATAAATTCAATCTCATCAAGTGACGAAGTTATGATAATTTTTTTAAAGTAATCTGTTTTTTCAAATTTTTGAGCTACAAAATACCACAAAGGCTCTGTTCCAACCCTAAGCCATTGCTTTTTAACATCCAGCCCAAAACGTGTTGAACTGCCGGCCGCAAGCAAAATAAGTGTCAAATTAGACAATTAAACTCCTAGAATTTTTAAGTGTTACGAAATTATACACACCAAAAGCTTTTTTTATCTTAAGAGAGAAATATTTAAATCTAAATATTCAAGATGGAAATTAATTTTAGATTAACTTTATTTGACTATATTTCCAGTTAAATGTAAATAATATTTAGTAATTGGGAGAAAGTAATGAGAACCGAGTGGGTAAAAAAACGTCAAAGTGACCCCGTTAAAACACAGATGTACTATGCCAAACAGGGCATAATTACCGGAGAAATGGAGTATGTCGCAAAAATAGAAAATTTATCTCCAGAATTGGTTCGCAGCGAAATTGCAAGAGGAAGATTGATAATTCCTGCAAACGTAAATCACACAACACTTGAACCGATGGCAATCGGAATAGCAGCAAAATGTAAAATAAATGCAAATATAGGCTCTTCCGCAATCGCTTCAGATGTGCAGGGAGAGATAGAAAAAATTCAAGTATCACAACACTACAAAGCCGATACAGCAATGGATTTATCTACAGGCGGAGATCTAGATGAGATCCGCAAAGCAGTAATTGCGGCTTCAAAAATTCCTATCGGAACAGTGCCGATTTATCAAATTCTTCATGATGTTGGAAACAAGATAGAGGATTTAAGTATAGATGTAATGCTTGAGGTTTTGGAACGCCAAGCAAAACAGGGCGTTAGTTACTTTACGATACACGCAGGGTTTTTGTTAGAGACTATGCCGAAAATCGCAAAAAGAAAGATGGGAATCGTTAGCCGCGGCGGCTCTTTGATGGCTGCATGGATGATGCATTACCATAGAGAAAACCCGTTTTATACGGCTTATGATGAAATTTTGGATATTTGTGCAAAGTATGATGTTGCACTCTCTTTGGGTGATTCGCTTCGCCCGGGATGTTTGGCGGATGCGAGTGATGATGCACAGCTCGGCGAGCTTAAAGTTTTAGGCGATTTAACACTTCGTGCATGGGAGAAAAATGTTCAGGTTATGATTGAAGGACCGGGGCATGTTCCGCTTAATCAGGTTGAGCGAAACATGAAGCTTCAAAGAGAGCTTTGCCATGAAGCACCTTTTTATATCTTAGGACCTTTAGTGACGGATATTGCTGCCGGGTATGACCATATAAGTTCGGCTATCGGTGCAGCGGTAGGTGGATGGCATGGGGCTAGTATGCTTTGTTATGTTACGCCAAAAGAGCATCTTGGACTTCCTAATGCAAATGATGTACGTGAGGGAATTATCGCTTATAAAATTGCGGCTCATGCGGCAGACATTGCAAGAGGTCGTAAAGGTGCTAGAGATATCGACGATGAGATGAGTGATGCAAGATACAGATTTGACTGGAAAAGACAGTTTGAGCTTGCACTTGACAGCGAAAGAGCTAGAGAATATCATGACGAGACTCTGCCTCAGGATGTTTTCAAAGAGGCTGAGTTCTGCTCTATGTGCGGACCGAAGTTTTGTTCATACAAGATAACCCAAAGTATCATGGATAATCCTGAAGCGATTGAGCAGATTGCAAGAGAAGTAAAAGAGAGAGAAGCTAAAAAAGCTTAAAAAATTAGATTAATTGATATAGGACAATTTTTGTCTTATTTAATTATGGTAGAGTTATAAAATTAAATTTAAGATATAGGAAAGCATAAAATATGACTAAAGATATTGTAAATTCAGCACTGTCAAAAGTTTTATATCCGGGTTTTACCAAAGATATAGTAACTTTTGGTTTTGTAAATAGTATAGAAATCAGTGGAAATGATGTTAGTTTTAATGTAGAGATTACTTCAAGTGCACCTGAAGTTGCACAGCAGATAACAGATGATGCGACTAAAGAGCTAAAAGCAGTCGGTGCAGGCAGTATCAGCGTAAATATAAAAGCTCCAAAAATGCCCGAAGCGGCAAAACCAAAAAGCAAAAATATAGCACCGCATATCAAAAACTTTTTGATGGTAAGTTCAGGCAAGGGCGGAGTAGGCAAATCGACAACTTCTGTTAATATTGCCATTGCACTTGCTGCACAAGGGAAAAAAGTGGGTCTTTTGGATGCTGATATTTACGGTCCAAATATTCCTCGTATGATGGGAATTGCAGATATCAAACCTGAAGTAACCGGAAACAAAGTTCTTCCTATAAAAGCGTATGGAATTGAAGTTATGTCAATGGGTTCTTTGATGGAACCGGGTCAATCTCTTATGTGGCGTGGAGCTATGATCATGAAAGCAATAGAGCAGTTTTTAAGAGATATACTCTGGAGTGATTTAGATGTTTTAGTTATCGATATGCCTCCGGGAACAGGAGACGCTCAGCTTACATTAGCTCAAAGCGTACCTGTAACTGCAGGTTTAACGGTTACTACTCCACAAGGAGTCTCTCTTGATGACTCTCGTCGTTCACTTGATATGTTTAAAAAATTAAATATTCCAATAGCGGGTGTGATTGAAAATATGAGCGGTTTCATCGCACCTGACACAGGTGTCGAGTATGATATTTTTGGAAAAGGGACTTCAGAGCCTATGGCTAAAGAGTTCGACACTAAAGTAATTGCAGAGATTCCAATAGAGCAAAGTATCAGAACCGGCGGAGATGAGGGTAAACCTATTACTTTTGTAAATCCTACAAGTGAGAGTGCAAAACGCTATATGGCTGCTGCGGAGTCTATCTGGGCTACTATCGAAGCTGTAAATGCGCAAGGCGGAGCAAGCAATGAGAGTGTCCAACCGACGACACCTCCTGGTGTGTCTGCTTGCAGCACTAAGCACTAGTTTAAAAATTAAAGTAGTAACGCACTTGCTGCGTTGCTCAACTCGTCACATACTTCAAGTATGCTTCCTCGTTCGCACCTTGTAATTCTCAAAAAACAAAGTTTTTCGTAGCTTTAGGGGGTTGTAGGGACATTTGTCCCTGCCACTAAAACGGACGTGTTCGTTTTAGTGTGTAACATCAGTGATTAAAAATCTTCTCCGCTTTTAAACATATCGGCTTTAAATTCTACTATTTTGTTTCTTCCCGTATTTTTTGCTTCATAGAGAGCTGTATCCGCATACTTTATACATTTCCAAATTGTGTCGCCGTCCATCGGGAATTTTGCTATACCTATACTTATGGTTTTTCTCAGAGGCTCACCTGTACCTACATCAAAAGAGAGCTTTGCAAACTCGGAATGTATTTTAGCCGCAACGCTTCTCATTCCCTCGTCATTTGCGTTATGAAGCATAATCAAGAACTCTTCTCCGCCGTAGCGAATTGCCAAATCAGATTCGCGGATACTATTTTTTAAGATTTTAGAAAGTGCAACGATTACCTTGTCTCCTACATCATGTCCATAGGTGTCATTTACCATTTTAAAGAAGTCTACATCAAGCATTAAAACTGCGTAAGTATCATTGCTTCTACTCGCTTGGCTCAATATTTTGTCAATGAACTCATCTAAAAATCGTCTGTTATAAAGTCCGGTCATACCGTCACGAAGAGATGTGTCTTTTAATTTTTCCATTAAAATCTGGCTCTCAATAACAGGTTTTGCAGCTTCAAGATAGTGCTTAATACTTGAGATATTTTTCTTCATCAGATCTACTTCTTCTATCTTGTCGGATGTCATAGAGACTGTTAATGAGATGTCGTGGTTTATCGTAAATGGTATACACACATAGTTGATATCTGTATCTAAACAAGCTTTACAAAGGTTTGGAAACTCTGTAGAGATTGTTACGCTGCTTGTTCTAAATGCTCTGCAGTTTAGTGCATTTTTATTGGTTTTTTCAAAGCACATAGTTTTTTCTTCAGTTGTATAGATTAATTTTCTCTCTGCTGTTACATTATTTACTTCAAAAAAAGCAAAATGACCGACGTGGTATTTGAGTTTTAAAATATCTATTATTCTTCCGTATACTTCATCTTTTGAGCCGTCTAACTCAATAGTTTTTTTGAATTTGTAAATATCTGAGAGTTCGCTGATAATTGTTTTTGCTTCATGTAACGGATCGCTCGAGGAGACGCTTCCTTGAGGAATGAAAGTTGCAAGATTATATTTTATATTTCCAAAGGTCTCTTGCATTTTGCGAAAGAGAGAGTTCATCTGTTCTACGACATTTTTAGCGTCTCCGCCTACCTTTGATGCAAATTCATGAGTAAAATCTCCGCTATATGCTTTTTTTATACCCTCTTGCATATTTGAAAAGAGATTCATGTACGGTGTTACAAAGTAGTTTATAAGCATAAGAACAATAACTATAAATAAAATATTTATCCCTAAAATTTTAAGAATAGTCATCATTCCGCTGCTTCGCATTTCGCTTATATCAAACTCCATGCTTATAATTCCAAGAGTGTCACCTCTGTTTACATTATGACATGAGATACAATTTGTGTTATCGACGGGTGTTGATGCTTTATAAGGAATTGTAACTCTTAGCGTGGTCTCTTTTGAATTTTCTACTACTCTTTGTATGCTTTCTCCGGTTTTTAAAACTTCCTTATCAATTGCATCTCTAACTGACTCTGTGTTTAAACCTTCACCGTATTGAGAAATAACATTCTCCCCTCTTGCAATCCATAGAGATTTTATATTGTTGCTTGTTGCGATCTTGTCTAAGAAGTACTGTCTCTTATCCATTATGCCGTTTACCATGTGGGCAGTTAAGCCGTCTTTTACGATATTTGCGGCCATTTGTGATTTATCAACGGCACTGTTGATGCTATACTCTCTGAAATTAAGAGAAGTATTGACAATAGTTGCCGCAGTTAAACCAATAAGCATAAGCGTAACAATAAGCAGAAGTTTAGATTTTGTTGTCATTATGAAAATCACTTTATATTAATTTTTGTGACAATAATATCTAATAAAATATAAATTTAGTTTAAAAAAACAATTAATTATTCAACTGTAACGCTTTTTGCTAAATTTCTTGGCATATCAACATCATTTCCTAGTCTTATTGATATTTCCAAAGAGAGTAGTTGAACGACTGTCATCATCTCAAAAAACTCCAACATATAATCGCTACACGGAGATATCTCTATAAAATCATCCGCTTTATCAAATGGGATTTGGCTGATTGCGCAAATAGTAGAGTCTCTTGCACTCAACTCTTCTACATTGCTTTTTGTTTTTTCATAATGAAGATGTTTCGGTAACAGTGCGATAGTAAATAGCTCAGGATCTGCCAAAGCAATAGGACCATGTTTCATCTCTCCTGCCGGATATCCTTCCGCATGCATATATGAAATCTCTTTGAGTTTAAGTGCGCCCTCAAGAGCAAGAGGATAAAAAATATCTCTACCTATAAAGAAGAAGCCGTGTCCATGAAGATATCTTTTTGACAATCTCTTAATGCGTTCATGCATATCGTCCGTTACTTTTACATGAGAGGGAATTTCACGAAGAAGAGAGATGTGTTTTGCAATTTGGCTCTCACCCAGTGAATTTTTGAGTTTTGCAATGTAAAGAGAGAGCATCCAAAAAACAGTTACTTGCGTAGCAAACGCTTTTGTAGAAGCTACACCTTTTTCTATTCCCGCTCTTGTTAAAATAGTTGCATCGGCAAGTCTAACCATTGATGAGTTGTCGACATTACAGATAACTAAAGTTTTTAGTCCTGCAGCTTTTGCCATCTTCAGAGTTTCTAGTGTGTCGGCAGTCTCGCCGCTTTGAGAAATCACTACAAAAAGAGTATCTTTGCTCATAATCGGATTTCGGTATCTAAACTCGCTTGCTATCTCTAAAGAAGTTCTTATCTTTGAGTATCTCTCAAAAAGGTATGATGCACTCATGGCAGCATGATAAGATGTTCCGCATGCACAAAGTTTTATCTCGTTTATGCCATCAAATAGCGTAGTATCAAGCTCATCAAAAATAATCTCTTTATCGCTGAGTCTTCCCATCAAAGTGTCTGAGATTACGACGCTCTGCTCGTAGATCTCTTTTTCCATAAAAAATCTATATCCCTCTTTTTGAGCGGAAAGTTTATTTTGTGAAAGAGATGTAAATTTAGCCTCTTTTTTTACCCCGTTTTTATCATATATGGCTATTGTTTTTGGAGTTACATATCCATAGTCGCCGTCTTCAAAGTAATTTACATTTTGGCAATGACCGATAAGCGGAGTATCTGAAGATGCAAAATATTTTTCATCCTCGCCGTTTATGCCGACTAACATCGGTGAGCCGTGTTTTGCAAAAAAGATAGTGTCGCTCTCTGATTTTGTTACAAGCAAAATTGCATAAGCTCCATGAAGCTCTTTTATGGTTCTGGCGAATGCTTCAAGAGAATTTGTTGAATTTTTTTGATTTTTTTCAAATAGATGTACGATAACCTCGGTATCTGTCTGGCTTAAAAATGTTACTCCGCTGCTTTGTAACTCTTTTTTCAGCTCTGCATAGTTCTCAATAATTCCGTTATGAACTACATAAGAAAATTCGCCTAAATGAGGATGTGCATTTAACTCGGTCGGTTTTCCGTGAGTTGCCCATCTTGTGTGACCGATACCGATTGCAAAACCCTCTGTTATAAAATCTTTTGTCTTTTCTTCAAGGTTTATCAGCTTTCCGACTGCTTTGTAGTTTGAAAAGTTGCCGTTTTGTAAGACGGCTATGCCTGCCGAATCATAACCGCGATACTCCAACTCTTTAAGTCCAT
>CAIUZU010000102.1 GCA_903903705.1 uncultured Helicobacteraceae bacterium | reverse complement strand
TTCTAACTCTTTGTTAATTTTTGTGTGAAGTTCTTTATCTTCAATGCTATCTAATATATCACAAATTTTGTTTGAAATAATCTCAAACTCTTTTTCCTTCATTCCCCTGGCAGTTAATGCTGGACTTCCTATTCTAATTCCACTTGTAATAAATGGACTTCTCGTATCTCCTGGCACGATATTT
The DNA here is from genome assembly GCA_903903705.1 of uncultured Helicobacteraceae bacterium. Lineage (GTDB taxonomy): Bacteria > Campylobacterota > Campylobacteria > Campylobacterales > Sulfurimonadaceae > Sulfurimonas. The sequence goes on along the minus strand of CAIUZU010000102.1, from coordinate 1,392 downwards.
TTATTGACTGTAATTCCTGCACTTCCTAATGCTATATCTGCATCCTTTCCACTAAAGGGCTTATTTAAAAACGATACTAAGACTAAGTGATTATCCGTACCCCCGGATACAATATCGTATCCCCTTTTTATTAATACTTCTGCTAGAATTTTTGAGTTAGCTTTTACTTGTTTGGAATACTCTTTCCATTTTGGGTCAAGTACTTCTTTAAAGGCTACAGCTTTTGCTGCAATAACATGTATCAATGGTCCACCTTGAAGTCCTGGGAAAATAGCACTATTGATTTTTTTAGCAATCTCTTCATTATTGCTCATAATCATCCCTCCTCTTGGACCTCTTAGAGTCTTATGAGTGGTGGTTGTAACTACATCGGCATAAGGAAATGGACTTTGATGTTCACCTGCTGCAACAAGACCAGCAACATGCGCAATATCTGCAAACAAAATAGCACCTACTGCATCGGCTATTTCTTTAAATTTTTTAAAGTCTATTTCTCGAGCATAAGCACTAGCTCCACACACGATTATTTTTGGTTGACAAATTTTAGCAATCTCCATCACTTTATCATAGTTAATTCGTCCATCTAATTCTACACCGTAATAAAATGCTTGATAGTTTTGTCCTGAAAAGTTTGGTTTACTTCCGTGAGTGAGATGCCCTCCATGAGACAAATCCATACCTAATATTTTATCCCCTGCTTTTAACAGGGCTGCATACACTGCACCATTGGCTTGGCTTCCTGAATGAGGTTGAACATTTACAAATTCACAGTTAAAGATTTGGGATGCTCTATCAATAGCCAATTGTTCTACTTGATCTGCAAATTCACATCCTCCATAGTATCGTTTGTTCGGATACCCTTCTGCGTATTTATTGGTAAATACCGACCCCATAGCTTCCATTACGGCTGGGCTTGTGAAGTTCTCGCTAGCTATCATCTCAAGATGCTGTGTCTGTCGTTCTAACTCTTTTTCGATGATAGAAAAAACTTCATTATCAGACTCTTTTAAAGTGGCAGATGTTATAAAATCCATTGGCTTATCTCCATTTTTTTTATAACTATAACTTTTTTAGAAAGATTTAACAATCTGAAAATTGCTATTTACTTTTAATATATACCGTCTATATAAGTTCTTTTTAATGCCTAAGCCTTTAATTCTTTCACCGCCTCTATAACCTCTGAAGCTTCTATGCTCTTCATGCACTCATGATGACCAAGAGGGCACTCTCTTCTCATGCACGGTGCACACTCCATCTCATGTCTGACAATAGCGCTTTTCTCATTCATCCATTGTGAAGTTTCTGTATGTTTTGTAGGTCCAAATATAGAGACGGTTGGAACTTGATATGCAGCGGCTACATGCATAGGTCCGCTGTCGTTTGTCACAAATA
>CAIUZU010000101.1 GCA_903903705.1 uncultured Helicobacteraceae bacterium | reverse complement strand
GTTTTAAATTTTCATCATATTCAACAAAAGTTCCTTCATCTGCTAAAAGTTCAATTCTCTCTTTTACGCCGATTCGAATATGGTAACCACACTTAGGACAAACATGTTTCTGATTTTCAACCTCTTTATAAAACATCAAAGATTGGCAAGATTTACACTTTACCCAATGAGACGGAGCTTCGCTTTTTACTGGTTGATTTTTATTTGTGCTTCTAGAAAAAATGCTAAGTAGGTTCAAAAAGTATCCTTTTTTATAATAATGGTTGGGATTATATCAAATTTATACTTTATTTGATGAATATTTAAATAGGTGTGTTTACTTGATTGAGAATATTTTTCACATGTAATTTTAAGTACATGTGAAAAAAAGTAACTATTTTAAAAGTGATTTAACAATGCTTCTTGCAGCTTCACGACCGTCATATGCGGCGCTTACGACCAAATCGGCACCTCTGTAACAGTCGCCGCCTGCATAAATACCTGCAGTGGTTGTCTCATGCGTATCTTCATTGATGACGATGCCGCCCCACTTATTTGTCTCGATACCGTTCTCATGCAAAAATGACGGAACTTCAGGATCAAAGCCCAGTGACATGATAACTACATCCGCACTTACTCTAAACTCACTCCCTCTTATCTCTTCCATTTTTTGACGACCGCTTTCATCTTTTGCACCAAGAGTCGTTCTTATAACTTCAACTGCGATTGCGTTGCCTTTATCGTTTAAAATTATCTCTTTTGGAGAGACAAAGAATGTAAAATCAACGCCCTCTTCCATAGCATTTTTATACTCTTTTTGGCTTCCGGGCATATTGTATGCATCACGACGGTAAAGACATGTAACGCTCTTTGCGCCATCTCTTTTTGCAGTTCGCAGACAATCCATTGCAGTATCGCCACCGCCGACTACCACAACATCTTTATCTTTAAAATCGAACTTTTTATCATAAGAGAGTTTGAAATTTTTTCTCTGAATCGCTGTTAGATAATCCATTGCTTTATAAACATTGCTTGCTTTTTCACCATTTATAGACGCTATTTTAGCTTTCGTAGCACCGACACCGATAAACATCGCATCATGCTTATCCGCTATCTCTTCAAAAGTGATATCACGACCAACTTCACAGTTGAGCACAAGCTCCATTCCCGCTTCTAAAAGATACTTCACACGACGTTCTACTATCTTTTTATCAAGTTTAAAATTTGGGATTCCATATGTTAAAAGTCCGCCTGCCCTGTCACTTCTCTCATACATGGTAACGGCTATTCCCGAGCGAAGCAGATATGTTGCAGCAGAGAGTCCTGCAGGTCCGCTTCCTATGATAGCAACCTTCTTATCTGTTGTGATTCCGGGAAAATCAGGTTTAAATCCAGCCTTAAACCCCTCTTCAGTGATAAAAGTCTCAACAGAACCGATTGTAATGGCACCATGTCCGTCATTAAGCGTACAATCGCCCTCGCAAAGCCTGTCATGAGGACAAACTCTCCCCATAACTTCAGGAAACGGTGACGGCTCATTTGAGAGTTTAAAAGCAAACTCCAAATCTTTTTCACTTACGGCTTTTAGCCACTGTGGAACATAGTTATGCAGCGGACATTTGTTTAGACAAAACGGATCTCCGCACTGAATACATCTCTCGCTTTGAGTTGCCGCTTCACTCTTATCAAAAACCTCATAAATCTCGCCAAAATCTTTTGTTCTCTCAACGACTAATCTTTTTCTGGCTTCTATTCTGTCTATTGTTAAATATTCTCTCATGATTAATCTCCAATCTCTAAATTCATTGGTAATTTAGTTAAATTTTTAGGTTTTACAAGCCAGAAATTTCTAACTTCAACTCTAAAATTATCAAGCAACGCTTTTGCTTTTTTACTCTGGGTCTCAACAACATAATTTTTCAAAAGTTTTTTGAGATAGTGTCTTGCTTCATCCGACTCATCCGTGTCAATTCTGACAAGTTCTACCAACTCACGGTTTGCATTTTCGACAAATTTATGTTCTTCATCGTAGACAAAGCTGATTCCGCCTGTCATACCGGCACCAAAGTTGATTCCGGTTTTACCCAAAATTACGACAACACCGCCAGTCATATACTCACATGCGTTATCTCCCGTTCCCTCGACAATAGCAAGTGCTCCTGAGTTACGAACTGCAAATCTCTCGCCAACGCTTCCAGAGATATATAGTTTTCCGCCGGTTGCACCGTAAAGACATGTATTTCCGCCGGCAGCATACGCTTCTCCGTCATTTTGAGACGTTATAACTATCTTACCGCCGTGCATGCCTTTACCGATATAGTCGTTTGCAACGCCTCTTAGATATATCGAAATTCCCGGAATCAAAAATGCACCGAGAGCTTGACCAGATATTCCCGTTAAATTTATGCGGATAGTATTTCTTTCCAACCCTTTATTACCGTAATATTCTGCTATTTCACCGCTGATAAGCGCACCGAAGCTTCTATTTACATTTGTAATATCTCTGTTGATTCTTACAGGATTTTGCGGATGTTTAATCGCACTCATTGCCTCTTTTAGAACATCTTTTTCAAAAGCGTTATCATCAAACGGGTGGTTAAACTTCTGCTGACAAGTATTAACACCAGCTTCTTGATGTAAAACCGCACTAAAATCAAATTTTTGAGCAAATTTATCATCTACAACTTTTAAGAGATCGCTTCTGCCTACCATCTCTTCTATCGTTCTAAATCCAAGCTGCGCCATTATTGAGCGGATATCTTCTGCTAAGAGCGTAAAATAGTTTACAAGCTGATGTACATGTCCTTTGAAAAATTCTTGACGAAGCATCTCATTTTGTGTTGCAATACCAACGCTGCATTTGTTTACATGACATATACGAAGCATCTTACAACCGACAATCGTTAAAACTCCCGTACCAAATGCGTAGCTTTCAGCTCCCAAAAGAGCGGCTTTTACAACATCAAGACCTGATTTTAAACCGCCGTCTGCTTGAACTTCTACAAGACCTCTAAGATTATTTGCTTTTAGAGCGTTATGTGCTTCACTAAGTCCAAGCTCCCAAGGATTTCCCGCAAATTTTATAGAAGTTAGAGGTGCAGCACCTGTTCCACCGTCACCGCCTGAGATAATAATTTTATCTGCATAAGCTTTTGCGACACCTGCTGCAATCGTTCCTACGCCGATAGTTGAAACAAGTTTAACTGCAACTCTTGCTTTAGGATTCACCTGTTTTACATCAAAGATAAGCTGCGCCAAATCTTCAATCGAGTAGATATCATGATGCGGTGGAGGCGAAATCAGCGTAACACCCGGAACCGTATAGCGAAGTTTTCCTATAAGAGGAGAAACTTTATGCCCCGGAAGCTGTCCTCCCTCACCCGGTTTTGCCCCTTGAGCAACTTTTATCTGGATCTCCTCAGCACTTCTTAAATATGCCGGAGTTACACCAAATCGACCTGATGCGACTTGCTTAATCTTTGAGTTTCGATTAGTTCCAAATCTCTCATCATCCTCTCCACCCTCTCCGGAGTTTGACTGAGCGCCTATTTGGTTCATCGCCATTGCAATAGTTTCATGTGCCTCTGGAGAGATAGAACCAAGACTCATAGCCGCAGATGCAAATCTTTTAAATATCGCCTCTTTGGGCTCAACTTCAGAGATATCTATAGGTTTTTTATCAGATTTAATCTCAAAAAAGTCACGTATAAATTTCAGTCCTCTTTTGTTTACAAGATCTCTTAATCTATCATAATCTTTCTTGCTTCCGCTCTCTGACATGGCATGAATAGCCTGAATTATAGCAGGACCGAAATCATGATGCTCCTGATTTGTATAAAATTTATAATATCCACCGATATTTAGAGGGAAAATTTTATTAAATCCATCACTGTTATATGCCTCTGTGTGATATTTTAAGAGTTTTGCATCTATATCATCGTATCCTAAACCGTTCAGGGCAGAATTTGACATCTCAAAACATTCACGAACTATTTCACGGCTAAGACCCATTACATCAAACAAGCCTGCATTTCTATATGACGCAATAGTTGAAATTCCCATCTTAGACATAATTTTCAAAATTCCGGCATTTAAAGCACTGTGAACCGATTTTAAAGCCGTATGGCAATCAAGTGTAATTGCATTAGATCGCTTTGTATGTTCCACTACAGTCTCAGCCAATAATTTTGGGTGGATTGCATTTGCACCATAACCTATAAGCACAGCTGCAGCATGAGGATCATAAACCTCTCCGGTAACCGCAACCAAAGATGCTAGATGACGGACTTTTGCTTTTAAGAGTGCTATATTGATACGTCCGATTGCCATAGCCATCGGTATAACTCTCTTTTTCTTGCTAAACTCATAATCATCCAAAATAATAATTCTCGTGCCGTCATTTTTTACAGATTCAATGACTTTAGCAACCAAAGAGTCTAAAGAGTTTTTCAAATCTTTTTCATACGCCGTAGAGAATGTTTTACTTTGATAAAAATCTTGATAACTAGGTGATTTTTTATCTCCGAATGATTTTAAAATATGCAATTTTTCACTTGTAATGATTGGTGAAATAGACTTTAATCGGTGTGCATGAAAAGGAGCTTCATCGAGAATATTGTGAACTTCTCCAAAACCTGTATTTAAACTCATTACCACTTTTTCTCTGATTGGGTCAATCGGAGGATTTGTAACTTGAGCAAATTTTTGTTTAAAAAAGTCGGTAAATGCTCTCTGTTTATTTGAAAATGCCGCAAGAGGAGTATCATCACCCATAGATCCCACGGCTTCTTTACCCTCTAAAATCATCGGCTCAATTACCTGCTCGATTACTTCATGTGTAATATTAAAATATCTCTGTCTTGCGATAAGCTCATCTTTATCATATTCAGAAGCCGACATGTACTGATCTACAACATGCTCTTGAAGATAAATCATATGCTCGTTGAGCCACTTCATGTATGGGTTTGAACTCTTTAAATAGTCATTAATCTCACTATTTTTAAGTATCTTTCCATATTTAAGGTCAAGTCCCAGCATCTCGCCTGATTGGAGACGCCCTCTCTCTTTGATGTTCTCTTCAGCAATATCTACAACACCGTACTCACTCGCAATTAGAAGAGTATCGTCTTTTGTTATTATGTATTTTGACGGGCGAAGACCGTTTCTATCAAGAACACAGCCTACATATCTTCCGTCCGTTACGGAAAACGCCGCAGGACCGTCCCATGCTTCAAAAACCGTAGAGTGAAACTCATAAAATGCACGAAGTTCAGCATCCATATGCGGAGCATTTTGCCAAGCCGCCGGAATAACTGCACGAACTGCTTTGAAAAAATCCATTCCATTTACTAAAAGAAACTCAAAAAAGTTATCCGCAGAACCGCTGTCTGAAAGTCTCGGCTGTAAAATCGGTAATATTCTTTGTATCTCTTCGTCTGTAAAAACTTCACTCTTTATGGACTCTGACTTTATCTCAACATTAAAACGATTTCCCTCAACAGAGTTAATCTCACCATTATGTGCCACAGCGCGAAACGGTTGCGCAAGTTTCCACTCAGGCAAAGTATTTGTTGAGAATCTTTGATGAAAGAGCGAAAAAGAGATTTTGAAGTTTTCATCTTGTAAATCTTTATAAAACTCTTTGATATGCGTTGGCATAACAAGACCTTTATAAGAGATAACTTTTGAGCTCATTGATGCGATGTAAAAATCTCTATCATCTATAAGTTTATGCTCGCTCTCTTTTCTTGAAAGATATAAAAGCGCATCAAATCTATTTGTAGCCATAATTGAGTTTGGAGTAATAAAAAGTTGAATAATATTCGGCAGAGATGCTAAAGCTTGTTCGCCAAGTGCGTTAATATCGACCGGAACAACTCTGCGAAGAACAACTTTAAGATCATTTGCCTCACAGATCTCTTCTATAACATCTAAGTTTTTCAGATTTTTTGTAAAAACTGATGCCACAGCAAACTGTTTTGGCAACTCAACACCTCTTTTTGTCGCTTCTGCGCGAAGAAACTCTTCCGGAAGAGATAAAAGCAGACCGCTGCCGTCCCCTGTTTTACCATCAGCTGCGACAGCACCGCGGTGCATCATTCTCTCTAATGCAGTTACCGCATCATTTAAAACTTTATGTGACGCTATGTTTTTAATATTTGCTACAAGTCCAAAACCGCAATTATCTTTGAATGATCTCAGTAGATCATGATGCTCAACCATATTAACTCCTAAAATTTACATTTTCTTGTAAAAAAATTACAAATTTAATCTCTTTTTAAAGAAACTT
>CAIUZU010000100.1 GCA_903903705.1 uncultured Helicobacteraceae bacterium | reverse complement strand
TATCCGGGGCGTATGCTTCGTATATTTTCTTCGCTAAATTTCTCACCCTTTTTTATATCTTTTGCCACATAGAGGCTTCTTGAAAATTGACGGCTTTTTTGTTTTTTTGGTGACATGTCATAGCTAACTTTGCCCAATAGTTTCTCTGCATCTCTTATGGCTTTTACCATATTGCCAAACTCTTCTCTATCGAGTGAAAAGTCGGCATCCGCTCCACCTATGCTTCTGTCTAGTATAAAGTGCTTTTCTATCACTTTAGCCCCAAGCGTCACAGCGACAATCGGTGCTACTATGCCTAAAGTATGGTCGGAAAATCCGCTTATAACTCCAAAAGTTTGTGCTAAATTTGGGATAGTTAAAAGATTTGCATCTTCAAGCGGTGCAGGATAGGCACTTGTACAGTGGAGCAGTATAATCTGATGATTGCCCTCACCTTTACAAATATTTACTGCATCTTGGATCTCATCAATCGTCGCAATTCCCGTACTTATGATGATAGGCTTCATTTTAGATGCGGTATATCTAACAAGCTCATAGTCGGTTATCTCAAAAGAGGCGATTTTATATACGGATGGATTTAATGTTTCTAAAAAATCAACCGCACTTTTATCAAAAGGGGTAGAAAAGATATCAATCCCTAAACTTCGTGCATAATCAAATAGCTCTTTGTGCCACTCCCATGGAGTGTAAGCCTCTTTGTATAGATCATAAAGCTTCCTGCCGTCCCAAAGCGTACCGCCTTTGATCATGAAGTCATCTTTATCAGAGTCAAGCGTAAGCGTATCAGCCGTATATGTTTGAAGTTTTATGGCATTTGCTCCGCACTCATGTGCTGCTTTTATGGTATCAAGTGCAGTTTGCAGGCTTCCGTTATGGTTTGCACTAAGTTCTGCAATGATGTAGACACCGGCTTTTTGTAAGTCAAAATCAGCTATTTTCATTTGTTTTTTCCTTATTGTTCAACTCCATCAATATAAGAGTTTGTTCATCTATCTCTTTTTGTGCGTACTCTTTGAAGTTAAAACTTTTATATAGCCCCAAAGCCTTTGCGTTATCACTAAATACTTCTAGTTTTAAATTACTTAGTTTCAATATATCAAATGCATATTCTATCGAGCACTCTGTTAATGTTTTTCCGATTCCGGCTAATTTTATCTCAGGATTTGCGTATAATCCAAATTCACATGAAGAGTTTTTAAAGTTATAAAAATCTATAACCCCTATGAAATTATCATTTTGCTGTACCAAAAAGTATAATTTTTCTTTCGTCGTTTTGAGATATTCAATAAAAGCAAGGTGGTTCTTTAGCGATATTTCATCTTGGTTAAGCATATATTTTCTAACTTTTTTATGGTTTCTCCATGATAAAACCATTAAAGTAAGCTCATAAGATAGCTCTGTAAAATTTAAAAGTTTAATATTAGTCATTGTAAGCTTTGAGATTAAGTAGATAGTGAGATAGTTTTTTGGCATTAAACTTGTTCATTACATCGTAGCCGTTTTTCTTCAAAAATTTATACATATACTTTTGGTTGTCAGCTGTTTTTATTGCCATAAAAGGTTTTTGCATAAAGCAAACTTCATTTGCGGTTACGCTTGGAGTTATGATTGCAAAATCACTTTTTCTTAAGAGTTTTGCCATTTTATTTGTATTTATATGCAGAGTTATCCACTTTTTATTTTTTACATATTTTTTTAGTTCTTTGAGGTTTTTATTTGCGGTTGTTGTTACTACATGGACATCTATATATTTAAATTTTTT
>CAIUZU010000099.1 GCA_903903705.1 uncultured Helicobacteraceae bacterium | reverse complement strand
CAAACGGAAGCATTCCTGCATCGATTGCATCTTCATATTCTCGCATATCTTTCGTATTTTGCGCATAGTAGTCAACACCTTCACCGATAGAAGTAAGTCCTACCCCCACTAAATCCGCTCCGCCCTTAGTCGTATAGCCTTGAAAATTTCTGTGAAGTTCACCTTTGTCTATTGCCTTAAAAAGCTCATCCTCAGGTTTTGCAAAGTGATCCATTCCTATCATTTTATAACCGTTTGAGGTTAAAAAATGAATCGTATGTTGCATAATGCGAAGCTTCTCTTGGGGAAGAGGAAGCGTAGTCTCATCAATTTTACGCATAGTCTTTTTCATCCAAGGCACATGAGCGTAGTTAAAAACTGCAAATCTGTCGGGATTAAGAGTAAGCGAGAGTTCAAGAGTCTCTTTAAACGTCTCTAGTGTTTGGTAAGGCAGCCCGTAAATAAGGTCGACATTTACAGAGTGCATGTTATATTTTCTAGCCAAATCCATCGCATATTTTGTGATAGCGTAAGGCTGAATTCTATGAACCGCAGTTTGAACTTTTTCGTTAAAATCCTGCAAACCGAAACTCACACGGTTAAAACCGTTTTGGCTAAGCACACGCATCTGCTCTTCATTAATGTGGCGAGGATCTATCTCGCAGCTTATCTCTGCATCTTTTACAAAGTTTGGAAAAAAAGATTTTATCTCTTTTATAACTTCCTCTAACTGAAGGGCATTGAAAAATGTTGGAGTTCCGCCGCCAAAGTGCATCTGAATCACTTTTCTGCTGCAATCTACATGTGAAGATAGAATCTTCAGCTCTCTTTTTAGATACTCCAAATAACGAATCATTTTATCTTCTTTGGATGTAAAGACGACATTACAGCCACAGAAATAACATGCATTTTTACAAAAAGGAAGATGAAAATAGAGGCTCAAAGGACGAGTTGAGTCCTGCTGTTCTAGCTTTTGTATGTAGGTTTCATACCCAAATGAGTCACTAAATTCTAATGCAGTAGGATAACTTGTATAACGAGGTCCCGGTTTTGAGTACTTTGTAAATTTTGTAAAATCTAACATATTTATCCTTACGCCTTCTAAAGCAAAGCTTCATAAGGCTTCGCTTGGACCGCTATGGTCACTAAAGCTTGCCTTTTAAAAGGCAGAAATTTTTTATATACAATAATTAGGCGATTATCTCTAAAAAGTGTTGAAAATCTAATTAATCTAATTTTTAAAATGTCCCGCTAATCTTTGATAAATCTCAGAACTCTCTAAAAGTTCACTATGCTTTCCGCTTGCCGTAATCTTGCCTTTTTGCATAACCAAGATCTTATCCGCATGTTCAATTGTGCTAAGTCTGTGAGCTATAGTGATGGTAATTTTATCTTTTGTATACTCATCAAGCGCGGCTTGAATCCTCTTTTCACTCTCATTGTCGAGTGCCGATGTCGCCTCATCAAAAAGTATCAAAGAGGCATGCTTATAGATGGCTCTGGCAATTGCGATACGCTGTCTCTGTCCGCCTGAGAGGTTTGAGCCGAACTCCTCCATTTTGGTATGGATTCCATCTTCAAGAGACTCTACAAAACTCATCGCATCCGCTAAAAGGAGTGCTTCTTTTACCCTTTCTTCATCTATCTCCTGAGCGTATGCAACGTTTGCCGCCAAAGTATCTTGAAAAATATAGATTCTTTGCGTCACCAAAGAGATATGATGCTTTAGAGAGTCTTGCGTAAACTCTTTTATATCTCTGCCGTTTATAAGTATCTCTCCGCTTAGCGGATCATAAAAACGAAGAAGCATATTTATAAATGTGCTTTTCCCACCTCCGCTATCTCCGACAAGTGCTATCTTTTGTCCCTGTTTTATCTCTATATTGATATTATCGAGCGCATAAGAGTCATCATACTTCAACTTTACGTTTTTAAACTCTATATGCCTAATCTCATCTTCTAAAACTTTAGTTCCGTCTATGATTTTGTTCTCTACATCTAGCATTTCAAAAACTCTCTCACTGGCAGAGACGGCATCTTGAATTTTAGAGTAGATTGTCCCTATGCGGCGAATCGGCTGGAAAACAAGTCCAACTGCAGTTATAAATGCCGTAAACTCTCCGACACTCATATTGCCGTTATAAACTTCTCGTCCGCCTACAAAAATAACCGCTGCAAGCCCTGTAGCTCCGACAATTTCCATCATGGGTGAGACAATATCTCCTACATAAACAGACTTCATGTTTATCTTGAAAAACTGCCAATTTTGAGTGCTAAAACGCTCCATCTCAAACTTCTGCGTCGCATTTGCTTTTATGATTTCGCTGTTGTTAAAGACTTCACTAAGCCTGCTCACCACATCTGCATTTTTTTCTTGAGAGCGGCGTGAATATTTTTTAAGTTTTTTGCCGATAGCTAAAATAGGATAGATAGCCAATGGAAAGACGATAAGAGAGTAAAAAGCGAGCACCGGATTTAGGTACACCACATAACCCAAAAGTGCGATGACGGTTAAGCTCTCGCGAAAAAGCTCAGGCAACATATTTGAGACGAAATATCTAATCCTGTCTATATCGTTCGTGACTCTTGATATAAGCTCACCGCTGCGATTGAGATACAAAAATGCCATGTCAAGGTTTATAATCTTCTCAAGCAGCATTTCACGAAATCTGCTCATAATATGCTGACCGATATAGCTCATAAAAACTGACTGCAAATATCTTCCGATAGACTTAAAAAAGTATATGCCGATAAGTCCTAGAGGGATATAGTAGAGCATCTCCTCTTTTTTTTCTATAAACATCTCATCCATTAAAGGTTTCATGATGTGAGCAGTTGCGGTGGTAGCACTCACCGTTAAGACAATACCTATAAGAACAAGCAGATACTCTAGCATATACTCTTTTATGTACGGCATGTAGCGTTTAAAAATTTTTTTCAAAAACAGTTCCGATACTCTAATTTGAAGTGAATTTTATCTAAAAAACAATAACAATTAATTTTAATCCAATTATGCTATTATTGTATAATTTATTAGGAACAAAGACTATAAGAATAATGATAAAACTAAGAAAAATATCACATATATTTAAATACATATTCGGTCTTCCAAAAAGTATCTATGTAAATTTTAGACTTTTACCTTTTAGCCAGGCAATAAAACTCCCTATAATTGTTTCAAATAAAACTAAACTTATATCACTAAATGGAAGAGTAAACCTTGCTAAAGTAAAGACAGGAATTATTCGGATAGGCTTTGGTGGAACTGAGCACATAGACTATAAATATGCTAGAACTATATTAAAAATTGATGGCATTGCAAACTTTAAAGGCAGAGCAAAAATAGGTTTAGGTTCAAAGTTTATGATAGATAGAGAAGCTAATTTTAGCGCTGGAGATAGATTCGGTATAACCGGTGATACTATGATTTTATGTAATAAAAAAATAAGTATTGGAGACAATGCTAGGATATCATGGCAAGTTATAATTATGGACAGTGACTATCATCCTATTTTAGATATAAATAATAATATTATAAATGACGCAACAGAGATTATTATTGGAAACAATGTATGGATAGGTGCTAGATGTTTTATACTTAAAAATACAAATATTGATGATGGGTGTATTATTGCAGCAAACACAACGATAACTAAAAATTTCAATGGAATTAAGCATAGTGTTATCGGTGGAAATCCTGTAAAAATTTTAAAAACAGATATAAGATGGCATAACTAATGAAAATATGCATAGTAAAACTCTCGGCGATGGGAGATATCATTCATGCGAT
>CAIUZU010000098.1 GCA_903903705.1 uncultured Helicobacteraceae bacterium | reverse complement strand
GCGCCTTGCCAACCCTTTTCACTCAAAAATAAAAACCGTAACGACAAAACAGACCATAGAAGAACACTGATAACTTACTTTGCAGATTTAGTAAAAGAGACAAAACCCGACTTCGTTTTTATGGAAAATGTTGCAGGACTTGCCAATCTTGAACCTGATAATTTAAAATATTTTTTAAAAACTTTAAAAGATGAGGAGTTTTCTGTTGCTACGGGAATTGTCAATGCAAAAAACTACGGTGTTCCGCAAAATAGAAAAAGATTTGTAGTCCTTGCTTCAAAAGAAAGTAAAGTACAAATACCCGAAGGTGAATATGACGGTGTTACAAAGTCATATAAAACAGTAGGTGATGTTATTAAAAATATTTTACCAATAAAAGCAGGAGAATCTCACCCGTCTATACATAACCACACATCATCTAATTTAAAAGATATAAATATGCAAAGAATTCGTTCTACAAGTAAAAACGGGGGTAGTAGAACTGAGTGGGATGATTCGTTAATTTTAGAATGTCATAAAAATTTTGAAGGTCACAAAGATGTATATGGAAGGATGTGTTGGGAAAAACCTGCCCCGACATTAACAACGAAATTTTTTAGTTATTCTACAGGCAGATATGGACATCCGGAACAAGATAGAGCTATTTCGTTAAGAGAAGGGGCTTTGTTGCAATCCTTTCCTGAGAATTACATTTTTTTTGATGCTAGCATCCAAAGAGTGGCAAAACAAATCGGTAATGCCGTACCGCCTAAGATGGCAGAAGCTTTCGGAAAATACTTTATAAATTCGATTTAGATTTTACCAGCAAGTGTTCTTGGGCTATTTCTTCTTATGTACTCCGATTCATTCAATCCAATTCTTGAAATATAAGCACTGAATTCGTTTGCGATACGCTGTGCATGTAATCTTTTTAATGTTGCGATGTATCTAAATTCAGTTTCACCTTGTAATATTTTTGAATCTGTGAATAAAACTTTTTTAGCTACTGAATCAGGATTAAAAGCAAAATTTTGCCGATTTTTCAAGCTATATTTTAATTTATATTTACTACCATCTCTTAAAACAATATCAAAATTCTTATTATCTCTTACAAGTTGTAAAAATATGAAATTTGTTTCATTTCCTAAACGAATACTATCACATCGAGGTTGCATACACAAATATTTATTTGATGCTTTTTCTACTATTACACCCAACATCAAATATGGATTAGATATATATTCTGTTACCAAACTGCTTAGTACTGCAAAATTTTGTTCAGATATTTTTGCATCTGCTTCTTCAAGATACCATTCTTTTGTATAACAGGTTTGAATATCTTTAATAAATTTTTGGCACTTCTCTTTCTTAACTTTTTTTGACCCAGTATCTAGTTTTATTTCCGTTCCGTCTTTCAGACAGTCAACAAAATCTATATTTTGGTATTTTTTGTCTTGAATAATTGGAGCTTTTTTAATTTTATCTATCTCAGCATGTTTACCTATTTCACTTCCGTGAATCATAGACTCAATTTCACCAATAATTATTTCTTCAATATGCCTCTCAGCATCTTCTGGTGCTTCCAATAAAGTTCTGTGACTTAAATATGCAGGATCTAAATTTTTATTTAATACTCCTAGCAACTTATGTGTATTTTTTCGTACTTCTGAAATTGAGGCCATAGCTACATTTGGTACAATACCGTGAAAAGTTTCTGTAAATTCACCTATACATTCTTCAACAAGTTCATTAAATTTAGCTGTTCTAGCTTCAATCGCACTACTCGACTCCTTATTGAAGAGGCTAACGGTTGTAAATAACTTATTATTTGAAACATACTTATTATCTTCAAATTTAACATCGATTTTTATAAGTTTTGACTTAACAGTCTCTAAATCATTTGCTGTATAGATAACGATTGATCGAAGTTCATGTAAACGTTCATCGGTATTGATTAAATCTTTTATAATCCCAATAATTCTTTCTCCACCATCTGCGAATAAATCCCAATCCAGCACAATGATATCAGCTTTTTTCATAAGCCTAATGTAACTCTCACGCTTGTCTTCAAACGTAGCTTGCTCACACTGAATCACAGAGCAAACAATACCTTTTTCCATAAATGTATTAACTATCGTTTTCGCATCTAAATCATGTTCTGACACATCACTGCCAATATCTTTTGGAGGGATTGCATAAAATGGATTTTCTTCATCAAGATTGGTTTCTACATAATCATCTTGCTTTTCAGGATTTTTAAATATTTTAAATTCATCAATAGCTTGCTTTAAAACATATATTACACCATGTGTTTTATAGATTTTAATAATATTATCTACATTTAATAGAGATTCATTAGAAGATATGTTCATTTCCTTTTCAACTACAGAATAATTAGTATTATCAGCATATTTGGCTCTATCATCTAAAAAAACTGCCGTTTGTAAAAAGTCTTCAACAACACCTCTTGAAATACCTAAAAATTCATTCATTATACATCCCTCGGTTTGACTATTCTAAATGAAACATTGAATCCCGCTTTTGGCTCTATGACTTCCAATGACATACCCTGTTCTCTAAGAACTTCATTCGAGATATGTAATCCTAAGCCTCTTCCGCCCGGTTTTCTAGTGAAACCCATCTCAAATATCGTTTCACGGTCTCTTTCAGAAATTGACGCACCATTATTAGAAATTATAAAGCCATAATTATCTAGATCTAAATCTATAATTCCGTTCTCAGCTTTGCCTTTAATCCAGTAAGTAGCATTATCAATAATATTTACAAAAACAGGATAAATTGAAGACGGAATCGTATTCAAAATCGATTGTCTAAAAGCTTTAGAACTTTTTATTTCAATATTATGTCTT
>CAIUZU010000097.1 GCA_903903705.1 uncultured Helicobacteraceae bacterium | reverse complement strand
TGAAAACAACGTAGTTACCGCTGGGTGCATTTTTGGCTCTTCTATAAAAACTACATTTTTTTAATTTTTAGATATTATTGTAAGAATTGATATAAAAGTAGAGGAATATTTTTATTATGCAGATAGAAACACAATATAGTTATGAGAAAATATGGAGAGTGACAAAAGAGGATGATCTATTACAAATTATAGTAGAAGAGATTGGTGATGCAGATCCAAAAGGTACGCTAGCTTATGTTAAGGAAGCTATAAAGAGCGGCAAAGTAATAACAGTCGGAAATTGCAGATTTAGAACAGAGAAAAAAGAGAGCTAAAAATGACTAGTGATATAGCAAAACTTATTTTAAGAGTTAGTGTCGGTGTCATGATGCTTTTTCATGGATTTGACAAAGTTATAAACGGTATTGATGGCATAAAACAGCTAACTGTCAGTGCAGGATTTCTTGAGTTTTTAGCTTATAGCGTATTTATCGGCGAAGTTGTAGTACCGATATTTATTCTTCTTGGAGCGTATGCAAGAGCTGCCTCTTTGGTTTTGGCATTTAATATGGCAGTTGCTATTTTTTTGGCATACGGTAATTCGTTATTTTCATTGGGTAAGCATGGTGCTCCCGTATTTGAACTTCCGTTTTTGTATCTTGTTATGTCGATTCTGATATTTATGTTAGGAAGCGGAAAATATGCTATTAATAATAAATAGCACTAGAGATGGGGAACTTTTATTTTAGAGTTTAAGCTCCATCCTATTATTATCATAAAAAAAATAACTCCAAAAGCGTTCAACATGCCATATATAGATGCTAGGTAGACTATCCAAAGCAAAATAGCACCCAGAGGAGTCGGAACACCTGTAAAAAACTTTTTAACATCCCCTGCGTCTGTATTTATATTAAACTGGATAAGTCTTCTAAGTCCTGATATAACATAGTAGATGCTGACAATAGCTGCTAATACTATCGAAGCATTAGAAAAATTAACAGTATAAACTGCTTGAAAAATCAAAAACACGGGAACAAGCACAAAACTTAAAAAATCCGCGAAGCTGTCCAATTGAACTCCAAATTCATTAGATAAATGATATTTTCTTGCTATTTTGCCGTCAAATATATCAAAAGCTCCACCAACCCATGCTAGCACAATAGCAAGGAAAAAATTATTTTGAGTGATAAAGTAAGTTGCCAAAAGCCCTGCTGTGATATTTACAAAAGTAAACATATTTGCTAAGTTAAAGTGTGATGATGCATTGTAAAGAAATTTCATGTATTGCCTAATATGGTTGAAATATATAAAATTATAACGAATTTATACAAATATAATGCCTTAAAAAAATATTTGATACTTGTTATCAATATTAAGAAGCTTGTAAGCTGATAGTGATTATCATTTCGTAAGTTTAAAAATAATAAAAGGGTTTACATGAGTATTTCGGTAAAAAGTATACTTTTAATTTGTACTTTGACATCAGCTGTGGCAATCGCGGCAGATGAAAATGTGGAAGCAAAAGAAGATAAAGCTTCAACATTTGGACAGATGTTTGAAGAAGGCACTGTTTCTGGGAATCTCAGATCTATGTATGCAGGATATAATCAAAAACAATCAGGTGAAAACAATATATATGCTACGGCAATAGGCGGATATTTAAAATATGAACTCTCTGAACTAAACGGCTTTAGTGCAGCTGCGGCTTTTGCAACCTCACATGATATAGGTTTTGTTACCGGAGATAAAGGAAGCAAGCACAACGATGAACTCTCTTCATCAGAAGGAGAATACAGTATGCTGAGTGAAGCATATTTAAACTACAAGTACGATAGTTTTAATTTTCGTGCAGGTCGCCAGCTTATAGATACTCCTTTGGCAGACAGCGATGATATAAGAATGATTTTTAATACTTTTGAAGCATATATCGCTACTTATGAAGCTTTGAACTTTAGCATAATGGCAGGAAAGCTTGAAAAATGGCAAGGCACTGATGCAGGCTTAGATGAGAGATGGATAAAAACAGGGGAAGACGGCACTCTCTTTGGCGGTATTACATACTCAAACGATATATTGGAGACAAATGCTTGGTATTACAATATCTCAAAATTAACAAATGCAACATATCTTGATGCGAAGTTTACTCATGGGATAAATGATGATTTATCTGTTTTGGGTGCAGTTCAATACCTAAGAGAAAACGAGATTGACAATAGCGGTACAGAAGCTTCCATATACGGCTTATTGGCGGAGGCATCAGCTTACGGATTTACTCTAAGTGCGGCATATAACAAATCTGAAAAAGAGAGTGGCAAAGCAAGTTTTAGCGGATTTGGAGGAGGAACACTCTTTACCAGTATGGATACTATGATTTTGGATGAGATAACAAATGATCGTGATGCAAGAGCGATTGTCGGTGGTATAAGATATGAGATAGACAATGTGACTCTCTCTTATGCTTACGGCGATTTTGACGGCAAAGCAGACAGTATAGGTGATAAAGCACATATCGTAGAACAAAACATTGGTTTAAAATATAGCGTACTAAAAGATAAATTTACTCTCAGTGCAATTTATGCAATAGAAAAAGATAGAGAAAATTCTGCTAAAACAGAAAATGATTGGAAGCGTCTTCAAATAATGGCTTCTTACAGTTTTTAATTTAACCAGTATTTAACATGATATTTATTATCATTATGAAAAGATAAAAAGAGAAGAATATGCCTAATAAAGTAAAAAAATTAAGCGATTGCAAAAAAGCTTGTACGGTAAGAATTACAAAGTTAAATGCCGATTCAGAGCTTAAACAGAGACTTATCTCTTTTGGAATTATGAAAGATGCGGTTGTAGAAGTGCTGGAACTCGCACCTGCCAAGAGTACGATAGAGATAAAAGTAGGTAAAACCAGGATAGCTCTTCGTGCAGTAGAAGCAGATCTGATAGAGGTTGAAAAAATATGAAAAAAAATATAAAAGTATGTCCAATTACTGCAAAACACATAAAAGTAGCACTTGTCGGACAGCCTAATGTCGGCAAAAGTATGCTTATAAACTCTATCTCAAACGCACATCTGCATGTAGGAAATTTTACGGGTG
The DNA here is from genome assembly GCA_903903705.1 of uncultured Helicobacteraceae bacterium. Classification (GTDB taxonomy): domain Bacteria; phylum Campylobacterota; class Campylobacteria; order Campylobacterales; family Sulfurimonadaceae; genus Sulfurimonas. The sequence continues at coordinate 3,000 of CAIUZU010000097.1, read as the reverse complement.
TAACGGTTGAGAAGAGCGAAGTATTATTCGACTATAAAGATTATCACTTTACCGTAGTGGATCTGCCGGGAACTTACGCTCTAAGCGACTACTCCATCGAAGAGAGAGTTACGACACAATATCTCTTGAGCGAAGATTATGATCTCATTATTAATGTAGTAGATTCTACCAATTTGGAAAAAAATCTTCAACTGACCTCTGAACTGATGAGTGTCGGCAAAAAGATGGTAGTCGCCCTAAATATGAGTGATGAAGCAAAAAAAGAGGGCATAGAGATAGATAACAAATATATGTCCGCACTTCTTGGATTTCCTTGTGTAAAAGTCTCCGCTGCGACAAAAGAGGGTATTCGCCAACTTATAGAAGCAATAATAGAAGAGTATGAAAATAAGACTATGGAGCATAAGCTTATCTTCGGTGAGGCTGTAGAAGAGGAGATCTCCATAATAGCTGAGTATTTGGCTAAGCACAAGTATGAAGACGAAAATTCATATAGAAACATAGCGATAAACCTTCTTAAAAACAATAAAAAAACGTATGCTAAACTTCATGATGATCCGATTTGGACGGAGTTGCAGCCGATTCTCATAGAGGCGTCAAAACATGTTGAACTTCACCATGACAGCGATGATATAAAAGAGGCTTTTGCTTGTGAATATGCCGCATTTAACAGAGGTGTGGTTGCTGAGGTTTTAAAACAAAGCAGAGAGATTGAGAAAAAAACAATCACCGATAAAATCGACTCAATTTTAATACACCAAACCTTCGGCATACCGATATTTCTATTTTTTATGTGGGCACTTTTTCAGTTGACATTTGAGATTGGTTCTATTCCTATGGATTGGATAGATGCCTTTTTTTCATGGTTTGGTGCTACTGTAGGAGCTACAATCCAAAATGACGATATTCGTTCGCTTGTTGTGGATGGAGTTATATCGGGTGTCGGCGCAGTTGTTTTGTTTGTTCCGAATATCGCAATACTATTTGTAGGGATTGCCCTTTTAGAGAGTACGGGTTACATGTCGAGAGTCGCATTTTTGCTTGATGGCTTTTTTCATAAATTCGGTCTTCACGGTCAGTCGTTTATTCCGCTTGTAACCGGCTTTGGCTGTTCTATTCCGGCTTACATGAGTGCAAGGATTTTAAAAAACGACCGTGATAGACTTTTGACTCTTTTTATCATCGGTTTTATGAGTTGCGGGGCTAGACTCCCTGTTTATGTGCTTTTTGCAGGTGCATTTTTTTCGGAGTCAATGGCTGGAAATGTCCTCTTCGCCATCTATATTACAGGTGCGATGCTTGGTCTCTTTGCAGCTAAAATATTGAAACTCACCGCTTTTAAAGGCATAGATGAACCGTTTGTTATGGAGATGCCAAAGTATAGACTTCCTTCTTTTAAGCTAATTTGGCACACGGTTGTTACAAAAACTTTGATGTATCTAAAAAAAGCGGGTACTTTCATTGCAGCGGCTTCAATGCTTATATGGTTCTTGAGCAACTATCCTCATAATCTAGATCTCAAAGAGAAGTATAGTGCAAAAATCGAAAATGCACAGACTCAGGATGAGAAGCAAAATATTGAAAATGAACTTTTAGAAGCACATTTAGAGCAGAGTTATTTAGGTCAAATCGGTAAATTTTCAGAGCCTGTTTTTGCACCGCTTGGGTTTGACTGGAAGATGAGCGTAGCACTTCAAACAGGGCTTGCGGCAAAAGAGGTTGTAGTTTCGACTCTTGGTGTTTTATATGCGCTGGGTAAGGATGTAGATGAAGAGAACAGCTCGTTAAAAGAGATAATATCTAAAAACATTCCTCTTCCCTCAGCGGTGGCGTTTATAGTCGTAGTCATGATATATCTTCCTTGTTTGGCGGCTTCGGTTGTATTTACACGTGAAGCAGGCGGTATAAAATATTTCTTTTATCTTTTGGCTTTTACATCCATAGCAGCTTACTCGCTCGCTTTTTTAGCATTTAATATTACATCGATGTTATATAGTTAGAGCAGAAAAAAAATGTTTATAGATTGTTAACTTGCTATTAGTTGATGTCTGTTAAGATTCATTTATGAAAAAAATATTAATGATTGAAGATGACTTGGAGTTGGCGGAGATATTAACAGAGTATCTCCAACAATTTCAGTTTGAGGTTGTCACAGAAGACGACCCTTTTAAAGCGGTAAGTATATTGAAGTTGGAGCCATTTGATCTGGTTATTTTAGATTTGACTCTTCCGGGCATGGACGGTTTGGAAGTTTGTGAAGCAATTCGTGAGCGACAAGATATTCCTATTATCATCTCATCTGCCAGAAGCGATGTTACAGATAAAGTAAAAGCACTTGAGCTTGGAGCGGATGATTATATTCCAAAGCCTTATGATCCGCGTGAACTTGAAGCTAGGATTCATTCTGTTTTGAGACGCTATGAGGCAAAGTCGCAGCAAAAAGAGGAGTCTAAAAGCGATTTTAAATGTGACGTTTCATCTATGATGATTACATATAAGGGCAGAAATATAGATCTTACAAACGCAGAGTTTGGAATTTTGTCATACATGATAGCCAAGCAAGGTTTGGTAGTCTCAAGAGAGGATTTGATTCACAACGTAAATGCGATTAATGAGGATTCTTCAAACAAAAGCATTGATGTAATGGTGGGCAGAATTAGAAACAAACTCGGAGATAAGTCTCTTATTGAATCCGTCAGAGGCGTAGGCTATAAACTCCTTAAGTAACTCTCAAAAGGAGATTCTATGCGTCAGCATGCCGTCTTAATTACCGTTTTATTTGCACTTACCGTTACATTGGTGAGTGTGAGCGTCGTCTTTTGGAAATTCTTTCAACTAAATAAACAGCACTATATAGATCATATTTTTACAAAACATGCAACTATCACCCAGATATTTCGCCAGCATGAGCAGGAAGTCACCTCTCAAATTATGCTTGAAGCGAATTTAGCCATTTATGATTTTGTGCTTGAAAAAGATAGAAAAGTTATAGAAAATATT
>CAIUZU010000096.1 GCA_903903705.1 uncultured Helicobacteraceae bacterium | reverse complement strand
GATTTGTGTTGCAAATATAGTATTCAATACGGTTTTAGTTTTTTGAGTATATAATTGTCGGCAGATTGCTATAATAATTTAAAAAAGGGGATTTAATGTTAAAAAAAATCTTAGTTACCGCTTTTATTGCAGAAGTTTCGTTGTTGGCGCATACCGGTGTCGACAATATATCTGGATTCTCAGCCGGTTTTTCTCATCCTGTCGGCGGAGTAGATCATATTTTAGCTATGTTTGCAGTAGGTCTGTGGGCAGCGCAAATGGGCGGTAGAGCACTATGGGCAGTTCCGTTAAGTTTTATCACCATGATGATTGTTGGGGCTGTTTTGGGAGTTCAAGGAGTTAATATTCCTTTTATTGAAAATGGTATTCTGGCATCAGTGTTGGTATTAGGCACAATGATAGGTTTTGGTGTAAAGATGCCTGTAGGGTTTAGTTCAGCAATCGTTGGATTGTTTGCTGTTTTTCACGGAGCGGCGCATGGTTGCGAAATGCCTTTAAATGTAGGCGGTGTTGAGTATGCCGCAGGATTTATTTTGGCAACTGCAATGCTTCATGCAGCGGGAATAGCTTTGGGTTCGATAATGCATAAGATTGCTCAGTCAAAAGTTTCTCGTATTGCAGGTGGATCTATAGCAGTTGCAGGATTGGCTTTGGCAATATCATAAAACAAAAGTTTTAAGAGTCGTATTGGGATGTGAAACGCCCAATACGATTATAGTCGCTGATTTTAAAATTTAAATATTTTTGACTTCCAGATTAATTAGTATCTCTTTTGAGGGTTCACTAAAGTAATATCCTTGAGAATAGGTAATTCCCATACTCTTAACAATATCTGCAATCTCTTTTGAGCTAACAAATTCAGCAATTGTCGCAATGCCCATTTCAGATGCAAAATTCTGAATATTTTTAACAATTACCCTAGCGTTTCTATCATTTGGCAGGTTTTTTATAAGTGAACCGTCTATTTTTAAAAAATCTACATGTAGTTTGATTAAGTGCTCAAAGTTAGAAAAACCGGAGCCAAAATCATCAATAGCAAATTGACATCCTAATTGTTTAAAATCAGATATAAATTCGCTTACCAAATCATAATTGTTGATTCCCTCGCTCTCTAAAATTTCAAATATTATTTTATTTCCAATGGAAGATTCAATAATGCTATTTCGTAAAAATGAGACCATGTCAGTATTGGTTATATCTTCGGTAGATAGATTGAGGCTGACTCTGCATGGCAACTCTTTAAATGTTGCAATCGTTTTTTCAACTATGGTTTTGGTGAGCTGAGGATAAAGACCTGTTTTTTTCGCAATGTCAAGGAATTTAAACGGAGAGATGATAGAACCATCAGCCATTACGATACGGGCAAGTGCTTCATATTTTACAATTTCCCCACTCTCATTGCTAACAATTGGCTGGTAAAAAGGAACTAACTGTCCGTATTTGATTGCATCTTTAATGATTTTGTACCATGCAATATTCTCTTCATGCTCTTTATTGCTTCTCATTGATTGGTCAAATTGCTGAAATAAAACTTTATGATTTTTAGCAATTTTAAGTGCGATTTCTGCATTTTCTATTGTCTGCTCAGTCGTATCGCTGTATCCTGAGGCAATCGTTATCCATATTTCAATGCCGTTATAGGAGAAAGGGTGCTCCGCAAGCATAAGAGATACTTTTTGTATAAATGTTTCTATTGATTGGGATGGATATGATTTTTCAAACAAGATAGCAAATGTATCACTGTGTAGTTTAAAAATATGCCCAAAATCTTCGCTTATCTCTCTGCTGAGATATTTGGCATAAGAGCGAAGAATAAAATCGCCTGCATCAAAGCCGTAAACCGTGTTAATATCGCGGAAACGGTTGATATTAATTAGTAAAAGTCGCGGATTTTTACAATCTTGTATACGTTCAAGCAGAAGAATACGGTTGGAGAGTCCTGTGAGCGAATCCGTCGTCAATGCAACCTGCAACTCCTCTTTTTTAATACGTGACACAATGCTGTATCCAAGATCTCCTGCAAGATCTTCAAGCATGGTAATCTCTTCATCTAAAAATCCGAATGGTTTTGAAGAGTAAATTGCAAGAGTCGCAAAAGGTTTTTCATTTGCAGATCCTCGCAAAGGAAGGCAAATGGATGAGCCGATACCTGAATTTTTAGCCTTATCTTTCCACAAGCCGTAGTATTCGACATTAATAGACTGTGTCACAATCGTTTTATTAGTGAGAGTGCTTTGAGCGCTTGGTCCTTTTGAGGTAGGATCATTTGGGTTTATCGAAAGGTTTAGTTGTTTAACATATCCCGTAGGATCATCGGAATGAGCGACTATTTCTATGCGATCATCAACAATATTGCCTATCCATGTAAGGTTGTACTGACCATGTTTACTTATTAGTTCACAACTCTCATCCATAATTTCTTGAATAGATTTATCGCTTATTAGCAAATGTTCTACTGAATCTATCGTATGAAGAATATTGTTTAGATAATCTTTAATGTAAAGCGCATTTTCAAGAGATCTCTCTTTTTCATCAAGCTGATCATAACTATCGGAGATGTGGTTATAAATATTAGCCAAATCGCTGATAAAAAAGGAGGCTTTTTCTCTTTTTCTATCTAAGGTAAGCATCTCAAATGCGTGTAAGGGGAGGATTAGATATTTATGAATGATAAAAAGTATTATGCTTATTAGAACAACTATACAAATAGAAGAAATCATAAAACTTGTATAAATTTCTTGCAAAAAAAGGTTAGAAGATACGGCTTTTTGGTTTATGGTAATAAGAAGCGAGCCTCTCATTTGATTTTCACCGTGATAGTACGTAAGCGGCATTAAAAAATAGGTTTCTCCTGAGAGAATATCTGCTGCTATACTATTTTTATTAGCTGATTTTGTTGTAAGAAACGTTTTGGAAATCTGCCTTTTGTCAGAAG
>CAIUZU010000095.1 GCA_903903705.1 uncultured Helicobacteraceae bacterium | reverse complement strand
TTCAAATCATAAAAAAGATAAACAACAAGAGCTTTATATTTTTGAAGATGAAAAAGACAATCAGCTTAAATATAAACTTTATCTTTTAAAAGATGGTAGAATAGATAAAATGGTAATTGAAGAGTTTCATGATTCTTTAAGTATTAAAAAACATATTTACTGGTAGGAAATATTATGGATAGGATAACATCAGATTTATTGGCTAACGGCTCAATCATGAAGAGCCAAGTTGATAGGTTGATTGCTAAAGGTCTTGCTAGTAACCTTATTCTTAGAGATATAACAATATCCGGATTTATGACGATGGACAGGCTTATCCGTTTCATTGTGGACAAAATTCAGAGCGGTGAATATGACTTATCTATTATAGAAGATTATGACTATATCCAAGAAAAAGATGTTCTTTTCAAATTAGCCCAAAAACAAAATATTCTGTTTCTTGATTTAGATTCTATAGATATGGATTATAAACTTACAGAGAAGATATCACTTTCTCAACTTAAAAAATATAATGCTTTGCCTGTTTCTGAAGATGATATGAGCATAACAATAGCCTTTAGTGATCCTTTGGATATTCAAGCTCAAGAGTCGTTGCAGAGACTTTTTCCAAGAAAACCGATTAAAATGGCAGTTGCAACCAAAAAGCAGATTGAGTCATATCTCTTCAAAGTAGAACTAAAAGACAGCGTAAAAGGCTTAGTAAAAAAAATCAGAGATGAACTGAACTCTATTAATTCCATAGATGAACAACAAGAAGCGTCTTCCATTTTACTTCTCATCGATGTTATTTTACATGCTTGTATTAAAAATCGCGCAAGTGACGTACATATTGAGCCTACTGAAAAAAACTGTGTTGTCCGCACTCGTGTTGATGGAAAACTCATAGAGATATTTATTTTTGAGAAAGACATTTATCCTCCACTTGCCTCAAGACTAAAACTGCTCTCAAATCTTGACATTGCTGAGAAAAGAAAACCGCAAGATGGGCGTTTTTCGACATTGGTAGGTGCAAGAGAGTATGATTTTCGTATATCTACTCTTCCTGTTTTATACGGTGAGTCTATCGTTATGCGTGTTCTTGATAAACAAAAAGCACTTGTTAAACTTGAAGATGCAGGAATGGACAACGCAAGTTATCAAAAATTTTTAAAAGCACTTAAAACTCCTTATGGCATTATACTCGTTACCGGTCCAACCGGAAGCGGTAAAACAACGACTCTCTACGGTGCATTAAATGAACTTAGAAATGTTGAGGATAAAGTTATAACCGTTGAAGATCCTGTAGAGTACAGGATGAATCTTATACAACAAGTTCAGGTTAATCCAAAAGTAGGATTAACTTTTGCTGCGGCTCTTCGCTCAATTCTAAGACAAGATCCGGATAAGATTATGATTGGTGAAATTCGTGATTCTGAAACATTGGAAATTGCGGTAAAAGCCGCACTTACAGGACACTTGGTAATTTCTACACTACATACAAACGACGCTATAAGCGCAATTACTCGTATGGTAGACATGGGTGTAGCCTCATATCTAATTAGCGGTTCTTTAGTTGCGATACAAGCTCAAAGACTTGTAAGAAAAATTTGTCTTAACTGTAAAACAGAGGATAAAATTCCGGCATCAGCAGTTGAAGATCTAAAACACCTAGTTCCGCCAAATAGCAAATTTTACATCGGAAAAGGGTGTAAAGAGTGTAATGAAACCGGCTATATGGGTAGAGAGATGATTTGTGAAGTTTTAGTCGTTGATGAAAAGATGTCATCTCTTATTGCAAAAGGCGTATCAATGGAAATTCTCCATGCGCAAGCAGTTCAAGATGGGTTTGTAGGACTTTTTGAAAATGGAATCAATAAAGCTCTTGATGGCATAACTAGCTTGGAAGAAATTTTAAGAGTAGCAAAATAGTGAAATACTTTGTAGCAACAATACTCTCAAAAGGCAAAAAAGAGCAAGTAGGAATATTGGCTGAAGATAGAAAAAAGGCTAATGATCTCGCAAAACTCAAGCATTCTGGAATAATAATTAAAATTGTAGAAGAAGCAGAACCTTTAGAATCGCAGTTTAAAAGATTTAAAACAAATCTCTTTGGCAATATGAGAAAACGAAAAATCAGACCGGATGCTCTTATAGCCTCTATTAGACAATTGGCAGTTATGACGAATGCCGGTATATCCATCTATGACTCGCTGTGTGAAATTGCAAAATCAACTACGGATCAAAATTTAAAATTAGTTTTCGGCAAATTATCAGAAGATATTAACTCAGGGCACTCTCTTTCAAAATCTATGGAAAATTTCCGTTTTGAACTAGGTAATTTAGCGATAGCGATGGTTCAACTTGGAGAGAAAACCGGTAATTTAGATGATTCTCTCTATTCCCTTGCCGATATGCTTGAAGAGATCCGAGCAAATGTTGTTAAGTTTAAAAAAGCAATGGCATACCCGAGAAATGTTATGGTAGCCATGGCAGTAGCTTTTACCGTACTGATTTCTTATGTTGTTCCAAATTTTAAAAATATGTTTGAAAAACTAAATGCAGAATTGCCTTTGCCGACTAAGATTTTATTAAAACTGGAACATCTTTTTAACAACTACGGTTTATATGTACTTGCACTCTTATTTATCTCTTTTTCTATATTTAAGTATCTTATAAATAATTCTAAAAGTATCAGATATGGGTGGCATGAAGTTTTATTAAAAATATATTTGATTAAAAATATTATTATGTTTGCAACACTCAGCCGCTTTACTCTTGTTTTTTCAGAATTAATTCGTGCCGGAATTCCCATTGCTGAAGCACTTGACACGGCAATTTCAATGATAGACAATCTTCCGTTAAAAGCAAAACTCTCTTCAGTGCGGGTTGCAGTTGAGAAAGGTTCATCTTTACATGAGGGATTAAAAGATACAAAGCTGTTTGAAAATATGATTATTCAGATGGTGAGTGCAGGTGAAGACAGCGGTACTTTAGACACAATGGTAAGTAAGGTTGCTCAGTACTACAAGATGAGATTTGATGCTATTATCGATGGTCTCTCAGAGGCGATCGAGCCGATTATGCTGCTTATACTTGCAGGTATGGTTATTTTACTAGCGCTTGGTATTTTCTTGCCTATGTGGGACATGGGGAATGCCGTTCAAGGAAGAAAATAGATAGAGTAAATTTTACTCTATCGTCTTTATGCTATATTTGTAAATACTTTTTGAACATCCTCGTCATCTTCAAGCTTGTTTAAAATTTTATCTATTTCTGCCTGTTGAGCTTCCGTAATGGTTATAGGTGTATTTGGCATTCTTTCTAGGTTGGCTTTTGTAATCTCAATTCCCATATTTTCTAATGCGCTGTTTATAGCACCAAAACTAGTATAATCGGCCGTTACCATAACAATGCCGTCCTCAGCTTCTATCTCTTCCAATCCTGCATCAATAAGCTCAAGCTCAAGCTCTTCTATGTCCATGCCGCTCTTTAGAGGAAATTCAAAAAGTGCTTTTCTATCAAACATAAACTCTAAAGAGCCTTTTGTAAGCATCTCTCCGCCATGTTTAGTTAGTATATTTTTTACATTTGCAACTGTTCTTGTGTTGTTGTCCGTCATACACTCTATAAATAGTTGTACGCCGTGCGGAGCTTTTCCTTCAAAATTCACTTCTAACATGCTTGCAGTATCTTTGGCAGTTGCTCTTTTAATAGCCGCTTCAATGTTATCTTTTGGCATATTTTCAGCTTTTGCATTCAGAATTGCCGTGCGAAGTCTAGCATTCATATCAGGGTCTGTTCCACCCTCTTTTGCAGCCATAGTAATTATTTTTCCAAGTTTGGGAAACAGCGTCGACATCGCTCCCCATCTTTTTAGTTTTGATGCTTTTCTATATTCAAAAGCTCTACCCATCCGTTATCCTTTACATCTTTTTATATGCTTTTAAGCATTTAGACTCGTTTAAAAATCAAAAATGTATAATAGCACATCCCCCTGCCAAAAGTATAGAAAACTGTAAAAAACCCATAAAATAGCACTTCGCACTATTATCAAAAATTATTATTTATTTTTATGGTTTTGTATCGGAAGTTAGGTAATTTTTTTCGAGTAAATATAGAAGAGATTTATAAAAGCGAATTTATTTTCAGAATTGGTATATCAAAAGGGCATTTACCCTTTTGAATCAAATAAAATGCCTGTTACTTCTTCCATTTTTGGCAGGAAGTCAGCAGCCTGTTCTACAGGGAATCTTCTTATCATTTTGCTTGTCTCAGACTCTATAACAGAAACATAGAAAATATTCTGTTGGTCAACTCCAAATTTTATATTTGTATTCATAGGAGCTAAAGCTCTGTTTAGCTGTTCCACCAAATCTTGAACCTTCTCTTTTGAATCTATCTTAACAGATCCGCTTGTGGTTTCTTTTTGTATCTCTTTAACCAAATCAACCTGCTTCGGCTGTTGTACCTGAACTTGTTCCGCTTGCGCTGACCTCATTTGAGTTTGTTGTTGCTTTGCAACATTCGCTATGCCATCCATAACCTACTCCTTTTCTAAAGAATACTATTTATTACTCACCAAATCGACACAAGAAAAAATAACTTTAATAAAAAAAGTAAATTTTTTGTTTTGTTTTTTTATGATACCCTTGCATTTATGAATGAATACATAAATTTAATAAGGTCAGAGCCTATATTTAGGCGGCTCTCTACCATACAGCTTATTGCATATTTTGGGGCATGGTTTAGTAATGTTGCTATTTATACGCTTCTTTTAGAGATGAGAGTTTCAGCCGAAATAGTGGCATTTACGGCGATGCTTCATTTTCTATCAGGTGTTATACAAGCTCCATTTTCAGGCTCTATCATTGATAGCATAAAGCCAAAAAGACTTATGCTTATTTTGATTGCATTTGAGATATTTGCAACTCTGTTTTTAGTTTTTGTAAATGATATCTCAGATTTATGGCTTTTGTATACGCTCATATTTATTAAAATGGCGGCAGCTAGTTTTTATTTTACGACCGAGATGTCACTTTTGCCAAAGCTTCTTGATGGAGATAAATTGCAAAAGGCAAATGAGATCCACTCCGTTATATGGTCATTTTCATATACGCTTGGGATGGCACTAAGCGGATTTGCTGTTTTTTGGTTTGGAATCAAGATGGCTTTTATTTTGGATGCGCTTATGTTTATTATTGGTTTTTGGCTACTTTATAAGCTAGATATCAAAGTAGAATTTATCAAAAGCGAAGAGAATTTGCTGCAGATGATGGGTGATACTTTTAAATACCTAAAAAGAGCGCCGCATGCAGTTCACTTGATGCTCATGCATGCATTTGTCGGGCTTACCGCCTTTGATGCCCTTGTTGCTTTAATGGTAGATAAATATTATGCCTCTATAATTGCAACTTCATTAGCTCTTGGACTTCTACATGCTTCAAGAGCTATCGGCTTGGTTATAGGACCTATGATTCTTAGCAGATGGGTCAATAACAAAAGGCTTGTATATATTTTTATTTTTCAGGCTTTAGCTATTTGGCTCTGGGCATTTTTAATGAAAAATTTTTACATGTCAATATTTGCAAGCGTAATTGTAGGGCTTTTTACGACTACATTATGGTCTTACACATATACGCTTCTGCAAAAAAATATTGATGCTAAATATTACGGACGAATCGTGGCATATAATGATATGCTCTTTTTAAGCTCGGCAGCGTTTACCTCTTACATGATTGGCTTTTTGGCAACAAATAGCTATTCGCTTGAGTTTATAACGTTTTTGATGGGTTTAGGGTTTATCTTTGGCGGAATCTATTTTGCATGGATACTAAAGAGTCAAAAAATAAAAAATATAGTATAAAAAATTGATGTCGATGGAGTCGAGGAGCAACTTTTCCCCGGTGTGATTGCCATCTTCGGTCATGGGAACGTGACCAGTTTGGGGCATTCCCTCGAGCAG
>CAIUZU010000094.1 GCA_903903705.1 uncultured Helicobacteraceae bacterium | reverse complement strand
TCTCAAAAACTATCAAATTATCGCCCTTATGTAATGTTTTGGGGGATTTTTATAGTAAATACAGCTCCGCTTTGAGAAGTTTTAACATCAATTATACCGCCAAACTGTTTTTGGATAATCATCTGGCTCATGTAGAGTCCAAGCCCCGTTCCGTTTTTGCCTTTTGTACTAAAATATGGCTCAAACAGATGCGGCAGATCTTGGCTTTGTATCCCTCCTGCATTATCTTCAATAAATATAAAAATCCTATCATTCTCTATAGCAACCTCTATTGCTATAAAAGGGTCTTTTACTTTAAGCTCATTATGTGCATCGATTGCATTGTTTAAGATATTTAAAACGACTTGAACAAGTTCATTAATATATGTTTTTACCTCTATATCAAGATGTTTATTTATCCGTATCTTGATATTTTCATAGTTCACTCTCGATAGTGCAAAATTAAGAGCTCTTTGAAGCAGCTCATGTATTTCGATAGAGGCAACCTCTTTATTTGGGCGAAAATAGGTTTGAAAATCATCCACGGTATCGGATAGATATACTATGGTGTCGCTTATATTGCTCAGTGCTTTATCTATATCCTCATCACTTCTACCTTTTCCAAGCATCTGCTTAAACTGCAAATCAGCTATCTGAAGCGTAATCGTAGAGAGAGGCTGTCTCCACTGATGTGCAATCATGCTTATCATCTCTCCCATTACGGCCTGCTTCGATTGAGCCTGAAGTATCTGATCTTTGCTTCTTAGCTCCTCTAACTTTTGTTCAACTTTAAGCTCCAAAAATTCATTTAGCTTCATAAGTTCAAGCATTTTATCTTTTACCTGTTTTTCAAGTTCTGAATTAAAATTATGCAACATATTTTGTTTCTCTAAAATAATGGTTCTTGCTTCATCTATTTTCTTTTGATAAAAATAGATAATTATGCTGACAATTATTAAAACAAACGAAATATATGTCACTTGATACATGGAGTATTGCATCTCTACAAAATCTTGCATCGGTGCAACAAGAAGCATAAAAATGATAAAACATAGCCAGTAGAGTGCACTTATGGTTTTTTGAAAGTAGAGAAGTATTATCGGATAGGTAAATATCCATAGATGTTTTAACTCACTCGGCTCACCTACATAGATAAGGTACAAAAATAAAAAAGTATATTGCAACGTCATAGTTATTGCAAAAAACTCAAAAAAATGACGATACGCTCTCAAGGCAAAAAACATTACAAAATTCATACATAAAAGAGCAATTTCTATAGGAATAAACCCTTGCACATCTCTTATATAGTTTCCTATAATTCCATAAATGAGCCCGCTGGCAGAGAGCAAAATACCCACATTTACCATCTGATATCTATTTTTTAAATAATGTTCGGATTCATCAAATGTCCATCCGCTTGTAAAGAAACCATCTATTTTAAACATTTGCCAAAAACCTCTTTTAGGGTAGATAAACCTTATCCAAAAGCTCATCATATTCGCTTTTTGCATCACTGTCTATCGTGATACCGCCGCCGCTTTTATAAATATAGCCGTCTTTTGAGTTTTGAACAAATCTTATCATAACTGCACTATCAAATGTTTTACCGTCGTAAACACCGAAAACACCACTGAAATATTCGCGTTCATACCCTTCAATTTGGTTAATTATATCCAATGTACTCTTTTTCGGCGCACCGCTTATACTTCCTGCAGGAAGGAGAGAATTTAAAATATCGCCTATTTTTTCATGCCAATCACTTCCGACATCACCGCTGATATGTGAGCTTACATGCAAGAGCTTTTTCGCACCGGCATCTATCTCATGAACATATCTAAAATCTTCAACTCTTACCTCTTTTGCCACGATTGAGAGATCATTTCTTAGTAGATCTACCACCATTACATGTTCTGCCATCTCTTTTTGATTGGCTAAAATTATCTCTTTTGCATTTAAAATGGATGCGTCAATTGTGCCTTTCATAGGAAAGGTAGAGATTTTGGACTCACTTATTTGGATAAATTTTTCCGGAGAGAAGCATACAAACTCATCTTTATATCTGAGTTTATAGTGGGCATTGGCACACTTAAATATCTCTTTTAATGTAAGCCGAGTTTTTATAAATGAGGGC
>CAIUZU010000093.1 GCA_903903705.1 uncultured Helicobacteraceae bacterium | reverse complement strand
CCAAAATCAGGCTCTTTTTTAAGAGAGTAGATGATATTTCCCTCCATATCGATAAAAAAGATATCATAAAAATCATTTTTGTCGATGGCTCTATTGAGCAAATCTAAAAGTTCCATATTGTCGCTTATGGAGTCTCTGTTTTGTGCAAAATCTTTTTGAGTTTTTAAAAACCCTTCCGCCACACTCGGTATGGATGCAATGAGTCTGATATTTTTTTCAAAATCTGCTATTTGTGTTTCAATCTTTTCCACTTTTTCGTTTAGGATAAGCTCTAACTGCTCTTTCGCCTGCGATTTAAACTGATTTTTTTGTAAAAAATAGTTTATGCTAAAGAGAAGAAGAATCGGAACGATAGAGATCATAAAAAACCAAAAAAGAATCTCTTTTTTGATAGGAAGGTTGTTTGGTCTAAAGTTCATCTTTTTGCTCCCATCTATTGCCGAAAGATTTGTAAATCTCATCTACTCTTTCATCCCAAAAAGAGCGCTCTTTAAAAGATGGGTAGGGTTTTGGTGTAACGATACCGGATGTTTGCCAGACGCTCTGGAATTGATTTTGAGGAGTTACTTTGCCGATAAAGACATTTCTATGCACATGAGAGTTTTTTGCGTCCACATAAAAGATAAGCTCTCCGATAGCAGCGCTTGTTCTTTTAAGGTTTCTTAAAATTTCCAGAGAGTCGATGTTCTTGGATTTTAGGACTGCCTGTTTAAAAAACTCTATTCCCAGATAAGCAGAAAACATTGCATCGGTTATCTTTGTCTTTTGGTGTTTGCCAAAGAGTGAGGAGAGTTCATCATGATTGCTGCGCATAGAGTCAAAATAGCCCCATGTAGCATAGTGAGCGAGCATGCTGCTGCCATTATCATCTTTTGAGAGATCTTCAAGCGAGTTCTCATCTACGCTTAAAGAGAAGACGGGAAGTGAGCTTGCATCAAGTCCGCTCTCTTTTAGTTGTTTGAAAAAGGCTCTGTTTGTATCTCCGTTAAGCGTATTGATGATGGCATTTGTTTTTTTTGCCTTTAGTTCCTCAAAAAGATTTCCAAAGTCGGTTTCTGCGAGTGAAAAGTAGCGTTCTCCTACAACATTCAGTTTGGTAAGTTTTGCAAGTTCATTGATGTAGAGATTTGCAGCTTTTGGATAGATATAGTTTGATCCGATAAGGTAAATATTTTCTCCAAAGTTCGTAGAAATAAAATCTATCGTCGGATTTATCTGCTGATTTGCACTTAATCCTAAGTAGATAATATTGGGCGAACTCTCAAAACCTTCATACTGCAAAGGATAAAAAAGAATGCTTTGCCTTTTTTCTACCACCTCTTTAACCTCTTTTCTTGAAGCGGAAGTCCAACATCCAAAAAGTGCAACTGCTCCTTGGTCTAAAAGTGCATTTGCTCCTTTTTTAAACTCTGCCGCATCCGACTTTCCGTCAAACTCAAGAATCTCTATCTTGTGATTTTTGATGCCTCCCTCTTTGTTTATCGCTTCTACCGCACTCTTTAGCATATCGGAGATAGGCTTTTCATTGGCACTCATGGTGCCTGTTTGTGAGGTAAGAATCCCGATTTTGATACTCTGTTTTTTTGAGGTGCTAAAGAGAAAAATCGAACCAATAGCAAAGAGAATGAGTATTAAAACAGTGGTATAAAATTTCATAATATCTCCAATTTTTAGTGGGTAACAACTCTATTTCTGCCTTGTGTTTTGGCTTCATAGAGAGCCGTATCGACTCTTTTTAGCATATCTGAGCCCTCTTCGCCGTTTATATATGTAGCAACGCCTAAACTAATCGTTACATGTTCAATGACACTAAATGGATACTCCTCTACCGCTTTTCTCACTCTTTGCGCAATCTCTTCGGCTAGATAAATGGATGTATGAGGCAAAAATATCATAAATTCCTCTCCGCCTATTCGTCCAAATATATCGTTCTCTCTAAGACACTCTCTTACGGCTTGTGTTATCTCCACGATTACGATATCGCCGACATCATGCCCGTAGTTGTCGTTGATAAGTTTAAAATGATCTATATCAAACATGATAAGAGAAAATTCTCTCTTCTCTTTTTTATGTTTTTGCAGTTCGGCGTTAAAAGCATTTAAAAAAGAGTAGCGATTCTTTATCTGTGTAAGTGAATCGGTATTTGCGATATGCTGCATCTTTATATAGGCATCTTCAAGCTCTTGTGTTCTATGGTAAATTTTCTCTTCAAGTTCCTCGTTGAGTTCTTGGAGTTCGTTGGATTTTTTCGCAAGATTTTTTTTGAACCAATCAAAACTATCTTTAAGTTTTCGAGAGATAAAAATTGAGGCTATAACAGAGATAACCACAAACACGATAGAGTAGAATTTTAGAATTAGAAGTTCAGCTTCATTTATCTTTTGTAATTCTGCTATTTGAGACTCTGCAATCTTTTCTATCTCTTTTGTATAAAAACCGCTTCCTATTACCCAGTTAGTATTGGGAATTTTCTCAACATAAGAGAGTTTTGTCTCAAATTTGCCATTTTTTGGATTCTCCCATGTGTAAGGCACAAAATTATTAGAACCCTCTTTTGCATTTTTTATAAATTGTTCAACTACATGAGAATGATTTTTGTCCGATGAGGCAAACAAGTTTTTTCCTTCAAGTTCCGGATTGTAGGAGTGTAAAATGATATTTCCGTCCATATCGAAGATGAAAAAGTAGTCTTGGCTATTTTTATTTATATTGCGTAACAGTGTAAGCGTACTCTTTTCGATCTCATGAGTCGTAGTATCAAGGTATTCTGCCGAACCCATATACCAGTTAAAATGCTCAAAATCCTTTACAAACGCCAGCTGTTTGTACTGTGAGTTTATATCTTTTTTGGCTCTTGTAAAGGTGTTCCATAAAAATCCCTCACCTTCTTCTTTTACGATTCTAATCTCTTCTTGTATAACTGATTTGTCGGTTGCATCTTTAAACTCAATTATATTTTTACCTTCTATATGTCTGAGATACTCAGGAGAGAGGATGAAATTTCCCTCTTTATCTACTATAAATATAAAACTCTCACCGTCATTCCATAGCAGTGGACGAAGT
>CAIUZU010000092.1 GCA_903903705.1 uncultured Helicobacteraceae bacterium | reverse complement strand
TAACAATGGGACCACGTGGTCGCAATGTTTTGATCCAAAAAAGCTACGGTAATCCTGTAATCACAAAAGACGGTGTATCGGTTGCTAGAGAGATTGAACTTAAAGACAAATTAGAAAATATGGGAGCAACTCTTGTTAAAGATGTAGCTTCAAAAACTGCCGATGAAGCCGGTGACGGTACTACAACGGCTACTGTTTTGGCAAATGCAATTTTCTCTGAGGGACTTAGAAATATCACCGCAGGTGCAAATCCTATCGAAGTAAAAAGAGGAATGGACAAGGCTTGCGAAGCTATTTTGGCAAACTTAAAAGCATCATCAAAAGTAATCAATGGCAAAAAAGATATAGCTCAAGTCGCTACAATCTCTGCAAACTCTGACGAACAAATCGGAAATATGATAGCTGAAGCTATGGAAAAAGTCGGGCAAGACGGCGTAATTACTGTTGAAGAGGCTAAAGGTATAGTTGATGAGCTTACTGTTGTTGAGGGTATGCAGTTTGACCGTGGATATTTAAGTCCATATTTCATCACAAATGCTGAGAAGATGATAGCTGAGATTGAAAATCCATGGATTTTGCTTGTTGAGGGCAAAGTAACTTCACTTAAAGATTTGCTTCCTGTTTTAGAACAGGTTCAAAAAACTTCTCGCCCGCTTCTGATCATCGCTGAAGATGTAGAGGGTGAAGCGTTATCAACTCTTGTTGTAAACAAACTTCGCGGTGTATTAAACATATCTGCCGTTAAAGCTCCGGGATTTGGAGATAGAAGAAAAGCGATGCTTCAAGATATTGCGGTGCTTACTGCAGGAACTGTTATTTCTGAAGAGACGGGTCATACGCTAAGTGCGGCTACAATCCAACATCTAGGGCAAGCTTCTAGAGTTGTAATAGATAAAGACAATACTGTAATCGTAAACGGTGCAGGAAAAACTGAGGCTGTTCAAGCAAGAGTTGCTGAAATTAAAGTTCAGATGAACACGACGACAAGTGAATATGATAAAGAGAAACTTCAAGAACGTTTGGCAAAACTAAGCGGTGGAGTTGCAGTTATCAAAGTTGGTGCGGCAAGTGAAACTGAAATGAAAGAGAAAAAAGACCGTGTTGACGATGCACTCTCAGCTACAAAAGCTGCTGTTGAAGAAGGAATCGTTATCGGTGGAGGAGCTGCACTTGTTAGAGCTGGAGCTAAAGTAAAACTTGATCTAAGCGGTGATCAAAAAATCGGTTGTGAGATAATCCTTCGTGCTATAAAAGCTCCGCTAAAACAGATTGCTACAAACGCAGGTTATGATGCCGGTGTTGTAGTAAATGCGGTTGAGAATGCAACAAATGAGAATATCGGCTTTAACGCTGCAACAGGCGAATATGTAGATATGTTTGAAGCTGGAATCATAGATCCGTTTAAAGTCGGTCGTGTAGCTTTGACAAACGCTACCTCTATAGCAAGCCTTCTTTTAACTACTGAGGCAGCTATCTATGAGATACCTGAAGAAAAGCCTGCTGCTCCTGATATGAGCGGTATGGGTGGCATGGGTGGAATGTACTAATCACTCCGACTACCTTTAAAAACTCCCTGTTTTTAGGGGGTTTTTAGTCTATATTTTTTATCATTAAAACTCCTGCAAATCTCCCCGTCTGCTTCTCTGCTCTGTATGAGAAATATTTATCTGTGTTGCAGCTTGTACATTCGTTAAAAATCTCAATATTTTGCTCATCTATACCGCACTCTATAAGTTGTTTTTTTAGGATTTTATTTACATCAAGATAAAAACTCTCATCTCTTTTTTGCATAGCATACTCCAAATGAAGTGCTTTTGCCTCTTCATAGATCTCACATCCTACTTCATAACAGCAAACTCCAATACTTGCTCCGATGCTTACATGTATATCTTCTGGATTTGAGCCGAACTCTTTACCCATTTTTTCAACTACGACTTTTACTATATTTTTAAATGCTCCCGCACGTCCTGCATGTGCAACTGCAATCACATTTTTTGCTTTATCGTAAAGAAGAAGAGGGGAGCAATCCGCTACCATGACCATTAGAGGAGTATTTACTTTGTTCGTCATAAGAGCGTCACATGTCGGCGGAGCTTTAAAGTTTTGCTCATCTATAACGACAACCATGTCAGAGTGAATCTGCTTCATGTGCACAAGCGATTTTTTTTCGTAGTTTAATGCTTCTGCAAGAGCTTCATGGTTTCTTTCTACATGCAAAGGGTTGTCTTCGACATGAAAAGCTAAATTTCCACTCCCTCTTGAGGTAAAGGCATGCGTCAAGTTTTGAAATACACTTAATTTTTTACTATAATAG
>CAIUZU010000091.1 GCA_903903705.1 uncultured Helicobacteraceae bacterium | reverse complement strand
CTAAGCGATCTCATACTCTTGGTTGCTTTAAATGAAGCCGATATCTGTAACTACGGCGATGACAAACTAAAAGATGTCAAAGAGTACAATACGGACAATATTTTAGAGATTTTGAAAAAGGGCAAGACAGAAGAGGTCTATTTTACTAGAAAATCGTTTGATAAAAGTGTAGAAAATATAAAAATTGAGATATATAAAATCAAAGATTTTTGTAATAAAAACAGTATAAAATTCAGATTTTTACCCACACCTGCACGTTTTTCTCCAAGTGAGAAGAAGCGTCAAGAGTGGCTAGAATGTTTTAAATATGCTCAGTAAAAAATAGTTAAAATTTTATAGAACAAATCGGATAAATAATGCAAGATACAAAAAGTACGACAAAATATATTATCTGGATGATTATTGCTATGCTTTTTTGGGGGATTGCATGGACTGCTGGTAAGGTCGCAGCAGAGCATTCAAACGCAGAAGTTGCCGCATTTTGGCGTTATGCCATCTCTTTTATAACCATTATTCCCCTTGTCTGGTTTTTAAAAACTCCCTTTAAAACAGACAGAGTGGGATTTTTGTACATGCTCGGAGCAGGGGCGTTGACATCACTTTTTAACTATCTTTTTTTTGCAGGGCTGGCTCATGGAGAGGCAGGATACGGAGGTACGATGGTTACTTCTCTTGCTCCCATTATTACCTATGCACTCTCTATCTCTTTTTTGGGTACAAAAGTGTCTACAAGGCAGATAACAGCTCTTGCAATCGGCATTTTCGGCGCTCTTATCCTTCTTCGAGTACCTTTTGACGGATTTGCATTTTTAAGTGTTCAAAGCTCCTATTTTCTGGGTTGTGCCATAGTCTGGTCGCTTGTTACCGTTATTTCTCAAAAAGCTGCTTCAAGGGCAGATTTGATGTTTTATACCTTTGTCGTTTTCGGCGTTACGGCTTTTATAAATATGCTCTTCGCTTTGGCGCATCATCCATTTGATTTTGCAGCGTATGACAATGTATTTTGGCTGACAATTTTGTTTATAGGTGTAGTTCCCGGTACATTTAGCACCGCGTTATATTTTGTCTCTGCCGGTAAAGTCGGAGCACATAGAACAGGCGTTTACATGTTTATAGTTCCTATCGGTGCGATGGTATCGAGTGCTGTTGTTTACGGGGAAGTTGTAGCTCTCTCAACACTCGTCGGGTGTTTATTGGCATTTGCGGCAGTAATCTTATTTAATATTAAGAAGAGTTAATTTTTTTTTAAATTAAAAATTAAAACATCTTGTAAATCTCGAAAAATAGAGTTTTTCGTAGCTTTAGGGGGTTGCAAGGGACATATGTCCCTGCCACTAAAACGGACGTGTTCGTTTTAGTGTGTAACATCAATTAAAACAAAAGAGAGTAATATAGCGGATTGTAGTTAGTTATCTCACGAAAGGTCTTCAATGCTAAAAAAATATTATTATTACTTTTTTTTACTGACCTTGGCGGTTATAGTTTTTTACAGCAGTGATTTTAAGGTTATCATTGCCGGAATTGCTATTTTTTTAGTTGGTATGATTTTCATGGAGGATGGATTTAAACTCTTTAGCGGCGGAGTTTTAGAGAGAGCTTTGCATGTAAGTACAGACACCGTTCCAAAAGCCGTTGCCACTGGCATTATAGCCACATCCATAGTACAAAGTTCATCTTTAATCTCTATAATAATCATCTCTTTTTTAAGTGCGGAGCTCATAACATTAAGTGGTGCCGTTGGTGTAATATTCGGCTCAAATATAGGTTCAACCACAACCGCATGGTTGATATCATCTTTGGGTTTGGAAATAGATATAGCAACCTATGCAATGCCTATGATAATTTTTGGAGCGGTATTTATTTTCTCCGATACTAAAAGCTATCAGGGAGTCGGAAAGATTTTGCTCGGACTCGGTTTTGTTTTTCTGGGCATCGACTATATGAAAGATGGTTTTGAAGTTTTACAAGGCAGGTTTGATCTCTCAAAATATGCGCTGGAGGGCTATCTTGGAGTTCTTGTCTACGTCTCTTTTGGACTTATAGCAACCGTCATCATGCAGTCAAGTGCAGCAACCATGGCACTTATTATAACGGCGCTTGCAACAAACCAAATCATTTTTATAAATGCTCTTGAACTTGCCATCGGAGCGAATGTAGGTACGACTATTACGGCGATTTTAGGAGCCATCTCCTCAAATGCAAACGGAAAAAGAGTAGCACTTGCACACTTTATTTTCAACTTTACGGCGGCGGTCGTAGCAGTGGTTTTTTTATATCAGCTTATGGATTTTACAACGTTTTTGGCTTCAAAAATAGGTATAGCAGATCATGATTATGGTATGAAGTTGGCACTTTTTCATACCGTCTTCAATACTATGGGAGTGCTCATAATCTCACCTTTTACAAAGAAATTCGTAAAATATCTTGAGACGCTTTTTATTGAGGTAAATATTTATGCTCTAAAACCTCTCTACCTTGACAATGTGGTTATAAATGTACCCGATGCCGCCATCGAATCCATAAAAAAAGAGACGATACACCTTTACGACAGCGCTATCGAGGCGATTTCTCACTCCATGTTTTTGCATCGACACGCTTTTATAAAAAATCCGGATCTGGTGGGTGCCGTTAAAAATGCAGACATGAGCATAGATACGGATATAAGCAAGTTTTATACAGACAAAGTTAAAACGCTTTACGGTGAGATTATCCACTATGCGACACTTTCGCAAGAAAATATGAGCGAAGAGAATCAAAACAGAGTTTATGATTTAAAACTCGCTTCTCGTGAGATTGTAGAAGCTATGAAAAATATGCGTGATTTGCAGAGAAACATATTTTACTACTCAAAATCAAAAAACTCATACATAAAAGAGGAGTATAACAACCTAAGAATCTATATCGCTAAAACGATAGATACGATAGAGAAACTAAAAGAACATGTAGATGATCTAGACGTTATAACTTCAATCGAACTCTTAAAAGAGGGCATTAAAGGGTTGGACAGCATAAAAAACAGCCGTATTGATACGCTTATAAGAGAGAATAAAATCGACTCGAAAATGGCGACTTCTCTTATAAACGACAGTGCTTTTGCTTATGATGTATCGCAAAAGTTGATACAAGTTGCTACGATATTATGGATAAAAGATAAGGATATCAGAATTCTGGGGGTACAAAAATGAAAATAGGTAAAGTGCTTGAGGGCATTGAGAAGTTATTTTTTAGT
>CAIUZU010000090.1 GCA_903903705.1 uncultured Helicobacteraceae bacterium | reverse complement strand
AAGTATAATTACGAAAATTTTTAAAAGGCTCAATAACATGTCAACATATATTTTTGGTCACACAAGTCCTGACTCTGACTCTATCGTAGGTGCTATCTCTCTGGCATATCTTAAAAATCAAATAGGCGAAGAGTGTGTAGCAACACGTCAAGGCGATATTTCTCCTGAGACTGAGTTTATACTCAATAAATTTGGCATGAGTGCACCTGAGCTTAAGACTTCGTATGCAGGCGAAAAAGTGTATCTAGTTGATTTCTCAGATCTTGCACAAGCTCCAAAAGATATAAAAGAGGCGACAATTTTGGGCATAGTAGATCATCACAAGCTCGGTGATATTACGACTGATGCTCCTCTTGAGTGCTGGATTCGTCCGATTGGTTGTTCAAATACGGTTATAAAAGAGATGTATGACTATCATAAAGTAGAGATTCCAAAAGATATAGCCGGAATGATGATGTGTGCGATTTTAAGCGATACCGTAATTTTCAAATCTCCTACATGTACAAAAGCCGATACAAAAGCTGTAAAAGAACTATCTGAGATTTGCGGAATTTTTGATTATAAAACGCTTGCCATGGCAATGTTTATAGCAAAATCAGCCGTAGATGGTGCAAGTGCAAGAAACTTAAATACAAGAGACTATAAAGCATTTGATATGAACGGTACGAAAGTCGGAGTAGGGCAGCTTGAGATGGTAGATATCTCGGTGCTAGAGAGCAGAATAGGTGAGCTTTTTGCCGATATGAAACTGATGAAAGAAGAAGATGAACTTCACACCATAATCATTCTTTTAACAGATATCATGAAAGAGGGCTCACAGCTTTTATGTTTAAGCGATGATGCGACAAAAGTTGAAGCGGCATTTGGCATAAAACTTCAAAACAACCAAGTATGGCTTGATGGCGTACTCAGCCGTAAAAAACAGATTATACCGTTTCTTCAGCCACAGTTTTAATTTAGATTTACAACTCATTTTCAGGGCAAGGCTTCGCAAAGAGGTAGCCTTGAAAATAGTTACATCCAAGATTTTTAAGCTCCTCAAACTGCTCTTTTGTCTCAACTCCCTCTGCAATAACCTCAAAACCAAACTCTTCTCCCATTGTAATGATAGTTTTTATGATGGTTTTGTCTGAAGAATTTTCATTTAATCCTAAGACAAATGATTGATCTATTTTTAACTCATCGATATGCAGGTGTTTTAGATATCCTAAACTTGAGTACCCGGTTCCAAAATCATCAATCGAGATAGAGACGCCAAATCTATTTAATTCATCAATTTTTTGCATGGCATTCTGTTGATTGTCTATTAAAACACCCTCAGTTAACTCAACTCTTAGTTTTTTTGAATCTATATTTTTTGAGATTATTAAATTTTTAATATTATCTACAAAGTTTTAATCTCTAAACTGTTTAGGGCTGATATTTACAGAGATTCTCCACTCTTTTTTAACGGCATCATCAGCCCATTTTGCTATGAGATTTGTAGCTTCATTTAGTACATAAGCACCTATCTCTTTTATAACATCAGACTCTTCTGCAAGCGGAATAAACTCACCCGGAGGGATAAACCCTAAGTTGGGGTGTCGCCATCTTATAAGCGCTTCAACACCTATAACATTCGCATCGTTATCAACTTGTTTTTGATAGTAAAGAACAAATTGATGCTCTAAAACCGCCTCTTTAAGATTTTGCAACATTAAAGACCTTGAGTTTGTCATATCCTGAAGTGCTTGATTGTAAAATTTTATAACATTTTTTCCGCTATCTTTTGCAACTCTCATAGCATATTCTGCCTGATTTAAAATTGCATCTGATAGAGTT
>CAIUZU010000089.1 GCA_903903705.1 uncultured Helicobacteraceae bacterium | reverse complement strand
GAAACACTCATTTATAGCATCTTCGTCACTCTCTTCTTTTGCCATTTCATATAGCTCTTTTGCATCTTCAAGGGCATTCTTTGCAAGGTCATATTTTTTGAGTTTACGCTCGCACTGCGTCTTCTCTTTTTGGATAACCGCACTATTTGCCGCATCGTTCCAAAACTCTTGTGAGCTCTCTAGTGCGGTAATCTCTTCAAGGCGTGAGTGAAGTTTATCAGGTTCGACAACACCTGTTATATTGCTCATTTTTTTTGAAATATTTTTTAAAAGTTCCGTGTATTCGTAGTTATCCATAAAAATTGTTCCATTATTGTATAATTGCGATTATATTAAATTGAGGCTTAAAATGAAGATTATTTCTAGTCCCTTAGAGTTAAAAAATTATTTGAAAAATTATAATTGCTCGATAGGATTTGTTCCTACTATGGGTGCTTTGCATGAGGGGCATATTTCACTTATCAAAAAAGCAAAAGAGCAAAATGAAGTTGTCGTAGTCTCTATATTTTTAAATCCAACACAATTTTTAAAAGGTGAAGACCTAGACAAATATCCTAAAAAAGATGAAGCCGATAAGAAAATATGTGAACTAAGCGGTGTCGATATTCTCTTTTTCCCGCAAGTGTCTGATATGTATGGGGTTGATGAGGTTACTCTTCTTGCGCCAAAAGTCAGAGGATATGTCTTAGAAGGTTCAAGCCGTCCATCACATTTTAACGGTGTTTTAACGGTTGTCATGAAGCTTTTAAATATTGTAAGCCCTACAAGAGCTTATTTCGGCAAGAAAGATGCACAGCAACTTAACCTTATATCTTTGATGGTAAAACAACTTTTTATGGATGTAGAGATTGTTCCGGTTGATACGGTTAGAGAAAAAGATGCTCTGGCTCTTAGCAGCAGAAATGTTTTTTTAACTGAGCATCAAAGAGAAGAAGCGCTTAAAATCCCATCTTCACTTCGCAGTGCTACTGTTATGGTAACTAAAGGAGTGCTTGGCTATGAGGAGATAACCTCTAACATGAGAGAGATCTTGTCACCGTTAGAGATTTTTTATGTAGAAATTTTGGATAGGGAATTTAACAGACTCTCAAAAGTAGAGATAGGAAATACAATTATTTTAGTTGAGGTAAAAGTAGGAAATACACGGTTACTCGATAATATTTGGCTTTAACTTATCCTCAGGAATTTCTAACTTTGGCTCGCCCTCTGGAATATCTGGTTTTAAGTAATTCTCTTCAATCAAAATATTTATCGCTTTTTTAAAGACGGGTACGGCAGTTTGAGCTGCAAATTGGCTTTTCTTAGGGCGAACCACGATGGCACCGATGGTATATTTACTTTTTTTATCATTTGCAAAACCGATAAAAGCCGTGTTGTACTCATTTACGTATTGACCGTTTTCAACTAAGTGAGCTGTTCCTGTCTTACCTCCTATCTCCAATCCGGCAGTTTTTGCTTTTGTTCCGGTTCCCTCATTTACCGTCTTTATAAGAATATCTTTCATTCTTTGTGCGGTTGTACTTTTTATAACTTGAATTTGCTCTTCATTTGGAATTTTCAACTCTTTTTTATATGCATCTACAAAGCAATCCACTACTTTTGGAGTGACCATTCTTCCGTTGTTGTTAAAAGCGCTGTATGCTCTGATGAGCTGCATGAGATTTGCACGCATACCATATCCATAAGCACATGTTGCTTTATAGATCTCACTGTTTAACTGTACGGCATCAGGGATAGAGCCGACTTTTTCAAAGATAAGATCCGGTGTAGATTTTGTTGAGAAGCCAAAATCTGTAAGCCTTTGGTTAAAGTCGGCTCCTGAGAGTTTTTGTGCTAGCTGAGCGATTCCGACGTTTGATGAGTGAACGATAACATCCTCAGCACTTAACCAATCAAATTTATGTTCGTCCGTTATGGTTTTTTTTCCGATCTGGTAGCGTCCGTGATGTCCGTTTATCATGTCGTAAGGATTGACAAGACCTTTATCTAAGAGAATTGAAAAGGTGATACTCTTAATAACGCTTCCCGGCTCAAAACTATACTCAATCATACTGCTGTTTAGAGCTTCATAATCCTCTTTTTGTATAGATTTCGGTAAAAACCTATTTGAACTTGCCATTGTTAGAACTTTTCCGTTTTGGGAGTTCATTATGACAATCATGGCTTCTCTGGCATTGAGTTCAAGTTTCATGTCATCGAGCATTTTTTCTATACGTATTTGAAGTTCAACCGGAATATTTAGTTTTATGTCCAAACCGTTAATCTCTGGTTTTGTAAAGCTGTCTCTATTTAGGACAATATATCCGTTAACGTCTCTTGGTCCTTGGCTTATCTCATCCTGTTTTGCTTGAAGCTCATTTTCAAATCTTTTCTCTATACCCTTAACGCCTTTGATATATGTGTAACCATCCTCCTCGGCTTTATGTGGATAGCCGATAATAGGGGTTAAAAGCATGTCGTAAGGATATTCTCTGCCCTCTCCACTCTCTATAATGCTGAGTCCATGGAGTGTAGTTTTGCCTGTAATAGAGTTTTTTCTCTCTATGAAAACCTTAAGTCTTCTTAGCTCATAGGCGAGCTGCTTAAGATATTGAGCCTGTTTTTGGGGGATGTTATAACTAAGAACTACTACGCCTTTTTGTTTTTTTAACTTATCTTCAATTTCAGAAGCATCAATTCCGGAATAGATACTAAATAGTTCTATGAATAGTTCTTTTTTTTTCGGATCTATGTAGTAGCTGTTTACGATTGCTTTATAAAGTTTTACGGTAGTTGCTATATGAAAGCCGTCTGCACTGATAATCGAGCCTCTTGTGGCTTTTGAACTCTCTTTTGTGTATAAAGACGGCAAATCACGAGATTTTAGGGTTGTAAGAAGCATTACACTCAAAAATATTAAAAAACCAATAACAATGAGCGAATAGAGAAGAAAGATTTTTTTGCTTTTGTTTTGATTAGTCATATTTTATTGGTATCTTAAATTTTTATAAGGATTATAGCATTTCTATAATGGTACAAAGATTAATTTGAGGAATTTAAGAACTATCTATTAAGTATATTAATATCTTTTTTATATTCTTAAAGTTATGATAAAGCACAAAATATT
>CAIUZU010000088.1 GCA_903903705.1 uncultured Helicobacteraceae bacterium | reverse complement strand
GTTGTGCAATATTTCCATTTCCCAAATCAAATGCGTAGAGCAGACTAACAACTGCCATTCTTGCTTGTTGTCGAGTCGCCATTACATGTTCTCGTAAAGATCTAAAAGTTCGATTACGACAGTCATCGCTTCAAAACCTTTGTTGCCAGCTTTTGTTCCGGCTCTCTCTATTGCTTGTTCAATTGTGTCTGTAGTCAAAAGTCCAAAAGAGACGGGTTTTTTATGTTTTAAACTCACTGTTGCAATCCCTTTTGTAGCCTCAGCCGAAACATAATCAAAATGCGGAGTAGAGCCTCTTATAACAGCGCCTAAAGCACATACTGCATCATATTTACCGCTGTTTAAAAGCTGGTCAATTACCATCGGAAGTTCAAACGCACCCGGTGCTAGAACATGAGTTAAATCCTCATCATTTCCGCCATGTCTTGCAAATGCATCCTTTGCACCCTCAACAAGTCTATCAACAATAAAGTGATTCCATCTCGTACTTACTATTGCAACTTTCTTGCCCTCTATTACTCTTAATTTACCTTCAATTAACTTCATTTAACTCTCCCTATATATTTTGTATTTTTTTAATTTTATTTACTAGAGCTTCTAGCTCATCAAGTTTTATCATATTTGGTCCGTCACTCAGTGCAATACTTGGGTCAAAATGAGTTTCAAAAAAGAAACCGTCTACTCCCACGGCTGCAGCCGCACTTGCCAAATACGGTACCATTGTTCTATCTCCGCCTGTTTTTCCGCCAAGCGCACCCGGTGCTTGAACCGAGTGTGTCGCATCAAATATTGTCGGTGCAAACTCTCTCATAATTACAAGCGAACGCATATCTACAACGATGTTTCCATAGCCAAAAGATGAGCCTCTCTCACATAGATAAACGCCGTGTTTTTTGGAATTTTCATAGCTTACCTCATCACAACCGCGAGTTTTAAGCACTTTTGCCACGGAGTATCTCATATCGGGCGGGTTTATAAACTGCCCTTTTTTGATATTTACCTCTTTTGTAGTCTTTGCACATGCAACAAGCAAGTCGGTTTGACGGCATAAAAATGCAGGGATTTGAAGCATATCCACAACTTCTGCTACTTGAGCAACTTGATGCGATTCATGCACATCCGTAACTACTTTGTACCCGAAATCATTTTTGACTTTTTCTAAAATTCTAAGTCCCTCTTCTATTCCCAAACCTCGGAAACTCTCTAGTGATGTTCTATTTGCTTTATCAAAACTGGATTTAAAATAGAAATCAATAGAGTTGTCATTTTGATAAATTTCTAAAGCCTTTGCTATTTTAAAGATATTTGCTTCACTCTCTATAACACAAGGACCTGCAAGTAGTTTCATATATTTGCCTTTAAAAAAATAAGAGATGATTATAGCATTTTCTATAATGCTTCCGTGTATAAATGATATCAAAAAAAAACTTCTTTTTTCATTATTTATACTACTATTTCACTACTAAAAAGCCTGAATAGCATATAGAGTCTTGAACTCGTAACAGAAAAAAGGCTGGTGAAATACCTTTGACGGAATTAAGAGTCTCGAACTCGAATAGAAAATAAAGGTCTCACTATGAATAACTTACTAGGAATTGATGTTTCAAAGGATACTTTAGATTGTTGTTTACTCATACAAAATGAGCCTTATTATCACAAATACGAAAATAATGATGATGGTTTTTTTAAACTTTTAACTCTTTATAGTAGCTTCAGGGTCGATAGTCTCGGATTTGAAAGCACTGGAAATTATCATAAAAAGTTAGAAAAATATCTTTACAGTAACGGTGTAAATCCGTACATCATCAAGCCTACTTCAATCTTTAACTTCCGTAAGTCATTGAACATTCACGGCAAAACAGATAAATCAGATAGCTATGCTATTGCCCGATATCTAAAAGATGGCGATTTAACTGAATATCTATCATTTCCGACACGTGAGCTGTTTAAGCCTATTTTGTCGTCTCTGCATCTTATAGAGAGACAAATTAGACAAACAAAAAATTCAATCCACGCTATAGAGCTTTACCCTGAAACTTCAGATATCTTAATAGACTTATCTGAC
>CAIUZU010000087.1 GCA_903903705.1 uncultured Helicobacteraceae bacterium | reverse complement strand
GGCTTTTTGCAAAAGAGCTTATTTCAGAACTCGTTTTTTCTATCTTTGTATCAACACTTGTTTTTGCTTGTAAGAGAAGATTTGCAAATAGAAATATTATAAATAAACGACTCATGCCTCTTCTTTATGCCCGATTACTATAAGCGATGCTAAAACTATTGAGATAGATATCGCAACTCCAAGAATTATTAAAAAATCATTTATAGGATTGAAAATTACGATATTGATACCGATACTGCCGAGCTGCTCCAACACCCACGGATGTGATGACATATAGAAGAAAATTCCAAAAGCCAAGAAAGATGCAATAAGTGCATCTACGATTGCCAGTCTAAAGAGCACCGCCGAGCGGAGCCATAATGCCGCACCGAAAAGCCCCATAATCGTCATTCTCTCGTTATGTTTATATTGCCAGATTCTAAGTTCTTTAAATATTAATAACACCGTAACTATCAACACCACAAAAGCAAAAAGAGAGACAACATTTTTAAATAGAAGAAGAAGCTTGTATGTTGTACCGTGTGTATGTGAGAAATCTTCTACTTTTGTTATTGAGTTATTTGCCAACAGATCTGCTCTTAACTCTTTTACCTCTTCTGAAGTCGGATAGTATGCAAGAGAAAGTTTATAAAATTTCGGCAATGTAAGCTTAAGAAGCTCTACATTAGTATTTTTCATGTCACTGCTCAATCTCTTTATAACAGAATCCGGAGAGAGTTCCTGTACACTAGAGATAATCTTGTTTATTTTTACGATCTCACCGTTTTCTAGTGGTTTTTTACTCACAGCTATAACAGAATAACTGCTTGCTAAATTCACCTTATATGCTTCAATTGAGCGATCTACTATGAAAAAAACTTGCATAGAAAAAAGTATGCTCAAAAGTGCGATTACGAGGGAGAGATGATTTTTAACGGATTTCATTAATGCTCCCATACTCAATATGGAAATGCTTATAATCAGTGCTTATTGTTTTTGGAATATGGTGAGTAACCACTATTACCGTAGTCTTTAACTGACTATTTGCACCCTCTAGCAAATTCCAAATAAGTTGGGACGAGTACTCATCAAGATTGCCTGTAGGCTCATCCGCCAGAATCAAAATCGGGTTATGAGAGAGTGCTCTTGCCATTGCCACTCTTTGCTGCTCACCACCACTAAGCT
Organism: uncultured Helicobacteraceae bacterium; assembly: GCA_903903705.1. Taxonomy (GTDB): domain Bacteria; phylum Campylobacterota; class Campylobacteria; order Campylobacterales; family Sulfurimonadaceae; genus Sulfurimonas. The sequence goes on along the minus strand of CAIUZU010000087.1, from coordinate 2,444 downwards.
CAAGAGGATATTTGCCGGATTGATGGTTAAGACGCACATGTTTTAGAAGCTTGTCTACCTGATTGTTTGCTACACTTTTTACGTATCCGTTAATTAAGAGCGGAAGCATAATATTTTTATCAATCGTCCACTCTTTTATAAGTTTATAATCTTGAAAAACAATCCCGATATGTCTTCTCAGTAAATTTAGTTTTGAACGAGAAACACGGTTAAGCTCTACGCCACCCACGACAAGAGAGCCTTGTTTTGGCTTTAATGCACCAAAAATAGATTTAACCAGCGTTGATTTTCCGCTTCCGCTTGCTCCTGTTATAAATACAAAACTGCCTGAATCTATGGAAAAATTTGCTTTATTTATGATGGTTTCATTGCTTGAGTAAGACAAAGAGAGATCTCTAGCGATAATAACTTTATTCATGCAATGCCTCATTTAAGAGTTGATGAGCCATAAGATTGCTTTTTGATTTTAACGGCAGTGCAGGATAATAAAATATTTCATCTTTTTTTATGATTACATAGAGGTGTTCAGGTTTGTCATAACTACCCATAGACATACGAAACATAACTCCATCCTTTAACGTATAAGCTCTCTCAAAATTAATAAATCCACCATTAAATCTAATTATTTTTTTATAAAGTTTTAAAAGTTCATTATTGAAATGATTGGGCTTAATAAAAGAAAAATCACCTTCCATGTTTAACGCTAAAGACTCTTCATCATTTATCATAGTAAGGTCATAGATGTTTTTTTCCATCTTTTTCCATCTATCTTCATATTTACTTGTAACTGCTATATCTTTATTTTTATTTATATGAAGTGTGGTTTTGTTAAAAGCTATAAATGTTTCATAAGAGTAAGCATAATAGTTCTCGCTGTCCGTTCTAAGTTCAAGAGATCCGCCGACTTTTAAAATACGTCTTGCCTCTTCTATAAATGTAGTAGAAATTACTCTTCTATGTGGTTTTTTATCCCATGGAACAGGAAAATGTACGTAAATTTTTCCAACAATATTTGAAGGAACAAGCTCCATAAAAAGTCTTGCATCGTAGCTCAAGATAAGAAGATTATCAAGATTTTGAATAGTTATCTGCTTTAGAACCTGCTCAATTGAGGGAAAGTGAATTTCTATGCCTATAAAAAGAATATCAGGATTGTTAATAGCTTGATGAAGCAGATGGCGACCTGAGCCAAATCCTACCTCAATGCGAATCTCTCTATCTTTTGGGAAATTTGCTGCAAAATAGCTTATATCTTTTAGTGCGGTAACCTCTTGAAGATGAATATTTTTTTGATGTTGCGGCACATTTGACGAAAGAAGTTTCATGTTCGATGCTTTTGCATAAGAAAGAAGTGCTTTATGCACGTTATATATCGAAGCAGGTCTTGTAAGCTTATCGCTTTTAAGTAACTTCTTTCCCTCATCATCTTTAACCAATAAAAAGAAAGTATCTTCATCAACCGTAACGGAGATTAACTTCTCCTCTTTATGTCCTACGTTATCTGCTATAAAATTAAATGAGACTCCATCATAAGATGATGGAAACTCTATCTCTTTAAACTCTTCTATATGTATATGCGGCATTCATTCTCGTTTTAATTAAAATCTTTTACAGGGACAATCACATTTTGCTCTTCTACTACCTCAGTTGCAGGCGGAGCTACCGGTGTTACAGGAGCAGATTGCTGGATATTTCTTTCTGTTCTTACAGGAGCCGACTTAACCGCAGCACCCTCTTCTATTTTTATTAGAGCCTCAGTGCTAGGATTTGATTTGATTCTGTTCGCATCAACTGAAAAGACTCTATAGTAATATGTTCCGCCAGCCACAAGGTTTGCATCGCTAAACTCATGAGCCGTTATATTTTCAAAATCTTCTATTTTTGTCTCAAAAAAACCTTTTTTATACTCTTTTTGAACTATATAGCTCGTAGTTCTATCATCGGTTTTACTCCAAGAGAGTTTCACTCTGCCATCATAATATCTTGCTTCACTAAGTGAGGGAGCAGCCGGTTTTATCAATGTTCTGCCGAGTGCAGAACTGTTTTTGTTTATACTCTCAAGCTTATCTCTATCAACAACACTGACTCTGTAAAAATACTCTTTACCATCTTCTTCAATCTTATCTAGATAATTAGTGCTTGTCGTATCGCCAACCATTTCATAACCGCTGTCAATAGTAGTAGATCTGTATAATCTGTATGTTAAAAAATCTTTACTACTAACACCCTGCCAACTAATTTTTATCATTTTAGGCAAATTGTTTGATGCTGTTATCTGCGCAATTCCCCCGGGTAACTCCTTTGTTACAATAGTTACTTCTTGGCTAGGCTTTGAAATAACACCGTCATACGTCAAAGCACGGATACGATATTTATAAGTAAAATTATCTTTTAAATCTTTGTCAATGTACTCAGCACTTAGTCTGCCGTTAATAGTTGCAACG
>CAIUZU010000086.1 GCA_903903705.1 uncultured Helicobacteraceae bacterium | reverse complement strand
TAGTTGTAAACTTTTTCATTTTTTTCCTTGTTTTTAATTCTCGTAATATTGTAAAATATATAACGATATATTTTTAGTTTACCATCTGCCCAAAATAATATTTTTAGGTCTGCAAAAGGCAACGATTTCCGTGCCGACTCTTACATGTAGTTCATCAAAAATATCTACGCTCATGGTTGAGCAGATACTGTTTTTATTGTCTAGTTCGATTATGATTTCGGCATTGAAACTATCCCGATTGATGCGAGTGATTTTTCCTATAAAACGGTTTACATCGCTTTTTTTAAGGCTTATATCGCTGTTTATGGTAAGTGCGTTTGCCTTAAAAATCGCATATAGTTGTACACCGATATCAATCTCCAAAGCGTCAAAAGAGTCGTTTGTAATAGTTGCAGTGAGTCGATTATTTTCATTTAGCTCTAGTGTGAGTTCGCTCTCCACTTTGCTTTTGTGTATCTCAACAACTTTTACTTTTAGTTGATTTCTGGCACTCAGACGAACATCCATACCCTTTAAAAGTGATATATGCCCATCTTTTTCGTCTATTCTAAGTGCAAGTTTTTTTAGAAAAAGCTGATGCTCCTCTTGTAAAATCGTATATGTTTGGATGAGCTCTTTTGCATACTCCGTTATTGTAGTTCCGCCTCCTCCTTTTCCGCCTTTTGAACTCTCTACAAGAGGAAATTCCGAGAGGTTGTTCATAGCATCGATGGCATCCCAAGCTGCTTTATAACTCATTTTCATATCTTTTGCAGCTTTGGTTATTGAGCCGTTATCGCCTATGCGTATAAGCAGTTCCATACGACCTTTGCCGAGAAAATCATGTTTGGATTTATTTATCCAAAAACGTCCATGAAGAGTGTTTTTCATTTATAGCCCTAAATCTTATTTTACGAAGTATATATAAATATATATCGTATGTCAATAATTGTAACTTGTTTGTTAAGCAAAGCAATATCAAAGACAATTTTTAGTATAATCCGCGGACTTATAGATAAAGGAATTGCATGGCTAACAAACGGGTTTTGGTAAAGTTTTCAGGCGAAGCTCTTGCAGGTGAAGCGGGTCATGGGATTGATACGCAGATTTTAAATTATATATCACAAGAGATCAAGTCCTTAGTAAATGCCGGCATCGAAGTCGGTATCGTTATCGGCGGCGGTAATATTATCCGCGGTGTAACGGCTGCAAAAGACGGAATTATCAAAAGAACTTCAGGCGATTACATGGGGATGCTTGCTACCGTTATCAACGGAGTTGCAATGCAAGAAGCATGTGAACATGCGGGACTTCAAGTCCGTATGCAAACTGCTATCAAAATGGAGCAGATAGCTGAGCCGTATATAAATCGTCGTGCAGTTCGCCATTTGGAAAAAGGACGTGTTGTAATATTCGCAGCAGGAACAGGAAATCCTTTTTTCACAACAGATACCGCAGCAACGTTAAGAGCAGTTGAAATCGGAGCGGAAGTCATCATAAAAGCTACAAAAGTTGACGGTGTTTACGATAAAGATCCAAACAAGTTTAGTGATGCCGTAAAACTGCCTACTCTTTCGTATGAGCAGGCTTTGAATGACAATATCAAGGTTATGGATGACACTTCTATTGCACTTGCTAAAGATAATTCGCTCCCTATTTTAGTATGTGATATGTTTAAAAAAGGCAATCTTTTAGATATTATAGTAAACGGAAATATGCAAAACTGCTCTATAGTTAGGTAAGTTTGCGATGCTTTAGGCATCAAGCTTTAGTGACCAAAGCGGTCTTAGAGTAACAAAAGGGACTTTGTTCCTTTTGTGTTATAAATTAAATAAAAAAACGGAGAACGAAAATGAAAGTAGAAGAATTAACAGCAAAAATTTTAGATAACAATCCAAGAATGGATCGCTATCAATTGGCGATTGCCGTATCAAAAAGAACAGATCAGCTTTTAAACGGTGCTATAAGTAAGCTAAATGTTTCAAAAAATGTTAAAGTAGCTGATTTGGCTCTTATGGAAATAGCAGAGGGCCTTATAACAATCAAAGGCTTTGTTGATATAAAAAAGTAGTGGATTGAGCCTGAGTCAAATGGATATTAAAAAAATAAAATATATAGATGATGTTGACTCGGCGATTGAGTATCTTTTTGCACAAATTCCTCCAAGCGATACTTTAAAAAAGCGTTGGAATATGCAAAAATTGCACATGAAAATCAGTTTAGAAAAAGCGGAGAGCCGTATATAATTCATCCTATATTGGTAGCCGGTATCGTTTCGTCCATCTCAGATGACGAAGCTATGGCGGTAGCAGCACTTCTTCACGATGTAGTAGAAGATACTCAAGTGGGTATCGATGAGATAAATAGAGTTTTTGGAGAAGATGTCGCACATTTAGTTGAGGGTCTTACAAAAATAGACAGTATCAGAGATGCTGAACTTATCTCTTCAAATTCAAACGAACGTTTAGTAGTCTCCGCACTTTCCTTCCGTAAAATGCTCTTAGCAAGTATCAAAGATGTTCGAGTTTTGGTTGTAAAACTTTGTGATAGATTTCACAACATGCTCACTCTAGATGCTCTCTCTGCTCCAAAACAGGAGAGAATCGCTGAAGAAACACTTGTTGTTTACGCACCGATTGCACATAGACTCGGAATCTCTTTTTTAAAAAATTTATTAGAAGATCTTAGTTTCTCATACCTTTTTAAAGAAGAGAAAGAACATATTGAAGCTTATCTTGACACGCATTATCATGCGATTGAGATGAAACTTGAGGAGTTTAAAGAAAAAATCAATAAAGTTTTGGTTCAAAACGGCTTTTGCGAGGATGATTTTGAGATTCTCTCTCGTGTAAAGCATAAATACTCGATTTACCTGAAAATGCAGAGAAAAGGCGTAGGGATAGAAGAGGTTTTAGATCTCCTTGCCGTAAGAATATTGACAAACGATGCCGTGAAGTGTTACAACATTTTAGGGCTGATTCATCTTCACTTCAAACCGCTCTCTTCAAGATTTAAAGACTATATAGCAGTGCCAAAAGATAATGGATATAGAACTATTCATACGACTGTTTTTCACGAAACTGCTATTTTTGAGGTACAAATCAGAACCTATGATATGCATCAAACAGCAGAACTGGGTGTTGCTGCGCATTGGAAGTATAAAAGCGGCGGAAATGATAATATCAAGCTTGATTGGCTCCATAATCTTGGATATCAAAATGAGTCAGTTGAAGAGTTTTATGATCTGATTAAAAACGATCTCTACAGCGAAGATATATCCGTGTTTTCACCAAAAGGAGATGCTTTTACGCTTCCTCGCGGTGCAGTTGTACTCGATTTTGCCTATGCTGTTCATACACATGTAGGAAATAATGCAAAATCGGCTTTGGTAAATAAAGCAAAAACATCGCTTATAAACGAGCTTCATAACGGTGATATCGTAAGAATAGAAGTTGATGTAAACAGTATCACAAGATGCAGTTGGATAGATGCGGTTAAGACATCTAAAGCAAAAACAAATATGAGATATATTTGTAATGCAAGAGCAAGAGAGATAGATTCAAAGTCAAGCGTAAATATAGTTGCAACTGCTATGAATCTAAGTAGTTCAAGAGTTGAAGAGTGGTTTGATAAAAACGGCTGTGAAAAAAGAGCGACTATTGCAACTGATATTGAGCATTTTCGTGATGTAATTCATAAATATATTATCGATATCGGGCAAAATAACCGTTTTAAAACATTTCTCTCAAGACACAGATTTAAGTTAAAACTCTACACTCTTAAAGGACTTGAAATATACAGTGCGACACATGTGGGTGACGTCGTGTTTGATTACTGTTGTCATCCGAAAAACGGTGATGAAATAATGGCTTTTTTAGAAAAAGGAAAAGCGCATGTACACCATAAAATGTGCAAGACCGCTATTAAAAAAGTTGAAGCAAAAGAGCCGATGATTTTTGTAAGATGGGAAAAGAGTAATGTTTACAACTATAACATGATAGTCTCACTTCACAGCGGAGTCGGTACATTGGCTGAGTTTTTAAACTTTTTGGCAAAACTAAAAATTGATATCAACCAAATAGAGTTAGGAAAAAATAAAAGCGAGTCTACAAGATATTGCGAGATAGAATTTGAGTCAAAAGAAGCTGATATTAACACTCTTCGTGTTAAAATCGAACAAAAAATAAAAGTTATACATCTTATTCGCACTGATGATGCTTATAGGTGATGTTACTTGGCTTTTTTTTAGAGCCATGATAATTTAGAAATTAAATAGGAAATATAGATTATGTTACAAGAAGCCCTAAGAGAGATACAAAGAGGAAGTGCTGAAATCATAGACAGCCAAAGAATTGAAAAGCTGTTGCATGCTTATTTTGAAAAAGGT
>CAIUZU010000085.1 GCA_903903705.1 uncultured Helicobacteraceae bacterium | reverse complement strand
TCATGGAGAGATAAAAATTTCAGGTGCTAAAAATGCTTCTCTGCCGCTCATAGCGATGGCTATACTTGCTCAAAATAGCGTTGAGATAAAAAATTTACCTAATGTTGCAGATATAAAAACTCTTTTAAAACTATTATCAAACTTAGGTGCGAAATGCTCCTCTACATGGGCAGAAAATAACAATGTAACAACCATCGACACTTCTTCTCTAACTCAAACAAAAGCTACATACGACATCGTAAGAACCATGCGTGCTTCCATACTTGTTTTAGGTCCTATTTTAGCACGTTTTGGTCACTGTGAAGTATCGCTTCCTGGTGGATGTGCCATAGGTCAACGCCCCGTAGATTTGCATCTAAAAGCGCTTGAGCAAATGGGAGCCGTTATAAACATTGAAGCAGGTTATATCCATGCTCTCGCACCAAATGGTCTAAAGGGGTGCGATATTATTTTTGACAAAATAACCGTTACGGGAACTGCAAATATCGTTATGGCGGCGGCTTTAGCCGATGGAGTAACAACTATAACAAATGCGGCACGAGAACCTGAAGTTGTTCAACTGTGCGAAATTTTAAATGCAAGCGGCGTTAAAATAGAGGGCATTGCAACGGCAATTTTAAAAATACACGGAACAAACGGAAGACTTTTACACATCGAACCTTTTAGCGTCATACCTGATCGTATTGAGGCTGGAACTTACCTCTGTGCGGCTGCTATAACAAGATCTGAGCTTACATTAACAGATGTTAATGCGGGACATCTTGGTGCTGTTATCTCAAAACTCCAAGAGATGGGAAGCAAGTTTACGATTACCGACAATACTATCACAATCCATCCATCTGAAGTTATCAAGCCCGTCAAGATAGTTACGCAGGAGTATCCTGCATTTCCTACAGATATGCAAGCTCAATTTTTAGCACTTGCCACTCAGGCAGAGGGTACTTCGATTATCGAAGAGAGGCTTTTTGAAAATAGATTTATGCATGTTAGCGAGCTTCAAAGAATGGGTGCAAATATCTCGCTTAACGGGCATGTTGCAACTATAAATGGCGGAACAAAACTAAGCGGAACTGATGTTATGGCTACGGATCTAAGAGCATCTAGCGCTCTTGTTCTTGCCGCTCTTGTCGCAGATGGGATAACAGATGTTCACCGCATCTATCACCTAGACCGCGGTTACGATTCACTAGAGCAAAAACTGCAAAATGTAGGTGCGGATATAAAGAGACTAAAAGAGTAACACCTATTTCTCAAATATTATCATCTCATAAATGCTTTTTTTAGCAACTAGAGCTTTATCATGTGCTACTGTTTGAGAATTTTTTGCTTTTAAAACTTCTTGTCTAAGTGCCAAAATATCTTGCTCCATGCTGTCTACATTCTCTTTGAGTCTTAAGATAATATCCACTCCCGCCAGATTTACGCCAAGCTCACGAGTCAGTCTTAAAATGAGTTTGATTCTGTCTATATCTCTTTGAGAGTAGAGTCTTATTTTGCCGTTAGATCTTGATGGAGTGAGAAGATTTTCTCTCTCATACTGTCTAAGAGTCTGCGGATGAATATCCAAAACTTTTGCAACAATACTGATTAAATAAACTGGCTCGTCATACTGATGTATCATAATCCCCCCCCCTACTCTTTTGGTAATTTTTCTTGCATCATCGCAACTAATTTTTCATCCAACTCTTCAACTTTGGGTAAAACTATATTAGCTTCTAGGTAGAGATTTCCACGCTCTTTTGTCTTGCGGTTCATCGCACCCATCTCTTTTACACGAAATCTCTG
>CAIUZU010000084.1 GCA_903903705.1 uncultured Helicobacteraceae bacterium | reverse complement strand
ATGCGGCAACAAACGCAGAGTATAAAACAACAACAACTACTGCTAATAAGACATCTTTAAGTAAAGATGATTTTATGAAGCTTTTTTTAGTTGAGATGCAACATCAAGATCCTACCGAACCTATGGACAGTGATAAAATTTTATCACAAACTTCACAATTAGCGACTTTAGAGTCTACCGATAAAACTAATAAAGCTTTACAAACTTTAACTGAGGCACTCGGTACTTCACAACAATTTAATATAGTATCTGCAATTGGAAAAACTGCAGATCTAGGAAGCAATGCTATTACACTTGATAAGGGAAAAAATACTGCTTTTGAGATTTATTTTCCTGATAATATAAAAGAAGGGAGTGTTAAAATATCAGATAAAAATGGAAATAAAATAAAAACATTAGATGTCGGCACTAATGATAAAGGTGTATATAAATTTGATTGGGATGGAACAGACCAAAGTAAAAATAAAGTAGATAGCGGTTTATATTATGTAACTGCATCATATACAAATCCTGAGGGAAAAGCACTTACGACAAGAATGGGAGCATACCCTATAGAGTCGGTTAAATTTGACAGTGGTAAAGCTTATACTAAATTAGGCTCAAGTTATGTTGAACTCGGTAAGGTAAAAGAGATCTACTAAAGGATTTTTTCATGATTCAAGCTTTTTATACGGGTGTCAGCGGGATTAAGACACACCAATACGGTATAGATGTTATTTCAGATAATTTATCAAATCTCAGCACAAACGGTTTTCGCAGTTCAAATGCGGAGTTTTCGTCACTTTTTCAGGAAAATATCTCTACCGATGCACAACTCTCAAGCGTAGATAGCAATATAGGACTTGGATCAAAACTAAGTGCCATTACAATGAATCAAAATATAGGTGCCTATCAACTAACCGAGAGAAGCACGGATCTAGCGATTATGGGTGATGGATGGTTCGCTATCCAAGGTCAAGGAGAGCCGCTTTATACACGTGACGGAGCTTTTACTTTTGATGCAAACAGAGATCTGGTAACGGATGACGGTTACTACGTTTTAGGAACCATCGGAAATAATATAGAAGACGGAGTGTTAGTTGAAACATTAGCAGAAATACCTCTAGGAGACGCAAAAAGCCAACAGAAGCTTAGTCTTCCTCAAGAGCTGCAAGTTGCCGTACAACCTACAACGGAAGTAAAATTTTATGCAAATATAGGGTTGGAAGATACCGTAAGAGTAATGAGCGCTAAAGCCATAGATCCTCAAAACAATAAAAATGCAATACGATTAGAATTTAGCAAAGTAGATCCTCAAGTTTCACCCGGAACACAGTGGAATGTTGTCGCAACCGCACAAAGTAACAATTTGGTAACAGTGGTTAATTCAGAGACTCAAGCAATTACATATGAGCCTGAGACAATTTACGATACACAAACTGGAGTGGTCGCATTTGATGAAGCCGGGCAGCTTATCTCAAACTCTCTTCCGGCTATTGATAATAACGGTGCCAGTGTTGTTGTCAATTTGGGAACAGGATATGACGGGATTATTTCTATAAACGATACGATTAGAGCATCGAGCGAATCAAACGGAAAAGAATCGGGAGAGCTTGTCGGTTACGATATCAACAGAAACGGTGAAGTTGTTGCGGCTTTTTCAAATGGAGTACAAAGCAGCGTGGCTACGTTGGCTATTTATCACTTTATCAATGACGGTGGATTAGAGAGGGTAAGCGGCACGAGAATTGCCGAGTCTTCAAATAGCGGTGAAGCAATCTTCTTTCAAGATCCGAATGGAAACAACATTAAAGGCGTGGCTATTACAAACTATAACCTTGAAGGCTCAAATGTGGAAATAGAGACTGCACTTACCGAGCTAATTGTTATGCAAAGATCTTATGACGCAAACTCAAAATCTATAACGACTGCACATGAAATGTT
>CAIUZU010000083.1 GCA_903903705.1 uncultured Helicobacteraceae bacterium | reverse complement strand
TCATCATTCCAAATCACAGGTTCGCCTATGGGAACAGCTGTCGGTGAAGATATGATTACAACCGGCACTACAACTACTATTCAAGACTCAACTCTTGCTATAGCAAGTGTAATTGTTTCTGATAGTGTTTTAGCAGCAGGTACGAAACTTGGTGTTGCCATATCTTCTACTGTTGCTATGCAAACTTTTTCATCAACACAAGATGATGTAATGGCTGTAGGTTCAACAATCGGATCTGGCTCTAAGCTTGAACACGGAACAACTCTTGGAACAACTATTACAACAAGAGAAACTGTAACACTTACGGCTGACATGCTTGTTAAAGCCGGTTCAGTTCTTGGTTCTAACAGTGTATTTGATGCAGGTACGGTATTACAGCAAGATATTACTGTTTCAAATGTTAAGTATAAAGCAGGAACAACACTTGTTACCGATTTAACATTGACTTCATCACTTACTCTTTCAAAAGATATGGTAATGACGATTGATGTTCAAAATCAAAACGCTGCAGTTGCTTCTGGCAGTAAACTGGTTGCAGGTACTGTTCTTGGTGAGGATATCACAACAACCGGTTCAGTAACTGTTTCAACAGAAATGGTACTAAAAGCAGGAACATCTTTGCTTTCAGGATCAACTTTTGCAGTAGGAAGTGTTATAGGCGATAAGATTACTACATCTTCAGATTTAACTACTACAGATGTTACAGAGCTAAAAATCGGTTCGACTATCGGAAGTGGCTCTACTATTAAAGAGAATTCTACTCTTGGTGGTGAGGTTCAATTAAGAGCAGCAGTAGTACTTAACCAAGATATGGTTGTAAAAGCAGGGTCATTACTTGTTTCAGACACAACTCTTAAAGCCGGTACTATTATCAATCAAGATTTAACTGATGCTCAAGTCGGTGGCGGTGCAGGTTCTGGACTCAAAGCAGGTACGGTTTTAGGAACAGATATAACATTGACAGATGATGTGTATGTCACTAAAGACTTCAATATGCTAAAAGGAACAACCGGAACTAATGCTACACTTGCTCTTGGTTCAAAACTTGCGGCAAACGGTGGAGATACAAATAGCGTATCTATTGAAGATGAAGAGTTTACAAGTCTCTCAGATATTGATGTAACAACGCTTGAAGGTGCTATGAAAGCTATAGATACCGTCGGTGCGGCAATCACAAACCTTGATTCTATCCGTTCGGATCTGGGTTCTGCTCAAAACCAAGTTGTTTCGACTATTAACAATATCTCCGTAACGCAGGTAAACGTTAAAGCGGCTGAGTCAAATATCCGTGATGTTGACTTTGCGGCAGAGAGTGCAAACTTCTCTAAATTTAACATTCTTGCTCAGTCAGGAAGTTATGCAATGAGTCAAGCAAATGCTGTTCAGCAAAATGTAATGAAACTATTACAGTAGAACTCTCTCTTTACTTTATGATGGTGCGGGAAACTCCGTACCATCTTTTTTAAAACTTCTTTTTTTACTTCACATCAACAACTTTTAGATTACAAAACAGCTTTAATATATTCAGGCAGACTCTTTGTAAGATAAAAGCAAGTTGCTTTTATCTCAAGTAACTCTCAAGTTTACTGATATATAGCTCGGACATTTTAAGAAGCTGTTTTACCAAAATAGCGTTAATTTGTACTACATGTTTATTTGGATTTTCCAAATTTTTAGTGTTAAATAGATCAAAAATATAGCTCATTACTATTGAAAAATATTCATAGTACACTTGTGCCAAATCGGACCTTGTTTTATAATCCATATCACTTAAGTCCCATGAAAATTTTGCTAAAGCATTAAGATACGCTTCTGCATTTGCAAATTTTTTCTTTTGATGCTGCTTGATGATTTTTTCAAGCTTTTTTGCCTCTTTTATTTGATGGCGAATCTGTCCTTTGTCATCATCGTTGAAATCACTAGAGCCTATTTCTTTAAAAAAATCACCTATTTTCTCATGTAATTCTTCCCGTGGTAGTGATGGAAGCTTCTCCCACTCATAATCTTCAAACTTTAGCGGTTCACACCCCTCTAGGTAAGCGCCGTCGCTTAGATTGTAACACTTATGATAATCTCTCTTTAACATATTTGTAAAGATTTCAACCTGCTCTATAGATATTTTATAAGCGGATAGGGTTGGGATGCTCTCTTGAAGATTTCCTTTTACATAAGTTATAGAAGTGTTTGGATCTAGTGATGCATTTTTATCGTTATACTCTCCGGTGTTTTGAAATGGGTGAAAGTCTCCATGTGTCTGAAGAGTTTTGCTATCAAGTGCTAGATCTACTCCGAGCATAAATAGATTTGTTATGCCAAAAACAAGAGAAAGTCCATAGGTATATTCACCGACACTCGGTGCAGAAAATCGACCAAACCCTTTTTTATAGAGAGTTCCTTGCTCTATAAAGTGAACTTTTGAGGAGTCAAATTTTTGAAGTGTTGCCTCATCAACATTTGAAGCCAGAAGTATCTGAGCACCTTTAAAGTAATTTTGGATGTCTAGCCCTTCAAAAAGTAAAGAGCTGTTTTCGCCCGGAT
>CAIUZU010000082.1 GCA_903903705.1 uncultured Helicobacteraceae bacterium | reverse complement strand
TGGTCCATAGTTTCCGTTCTCATCATTAGGAAGAAGCATTCCAAAGTCATAGTCTTCTTTTAGTAAATCTTCTCCCTCTCCTGTGTTGCTCTCTTCTAAGATAAAGATTTCTTTCATATCTGAAGAAAAATTGTCTATTTTAAAAAGAAGATCTTTTTTTACGCCGTTAAAGTATTCATGTTCTAGACTATCATCAAGTTCAAGTTCTAAGATATGTTTTAAAGCATCGACTCCTTCTATAAGAAGGTCAGCCATTTCTGTTTTAAACTGAAGTTCGCCATTTCTGAGTCTGTCCATAAAAAACTCTAACTCATGTGCAAGAGAAGCGAACTGTGATAATTCAACAGATGCTGAGTTTCCTTTTAACGTGTGAACCGAGCGAAATAGAGAGTTAATCGTCTCATTATCCATATCGCCTGCATCTTCTGCTTCAAGTAAAATATTGTCTATAATCTCAAATATATCTTCTGCCTCTTCAAGAAACATCTGACGATATTTATTTATATCAAATACTGCCATAACCTATCCCTATCTGCTCAGGACGATTCCAACCGCCTTGAGAAGTTGCTCAGGAACAAACGGTTTTACTATCCAGCCTGTTGCTCCGACTTCTTTTCCCTTTGCTTTCATATCATCAGTCTTTTCCGTTGTAAGCGTTAAAATAGGTGTCTTTGCATATACAGGCAGTTTACGCAACTCAGTAATTAACTCAAACCCGTTCATATTTGGCATATTTATATCTGAAACTATTAAATCAAACTGAGTAGCTTTTGCTTTGGCAAGTCCATCTACTCCATCAACTGCTTCTGAGACATCAAGATAACCACCTTCGTTTAGCGCATACTTAACCATATCACGCAACATATTTGAATCATCTACTATTAATATTTTTGACATTGTTTATTTCTCCATTTTAATTTTATCGATACCTTTATAAAGGTTATATCTGTAGTTCTTGTAACTATGGCAACCAAAAGATAAATTCTTTTGGCAATTTTTTATTAAAACAGCATGAACTCTTCCATATCAGGTTGTTCAATATTACAACCTTGCATAGCATCTTCTATCCCATTCGCATAATCTCTTTGGTCTTGAATAGTATAAAAAGGGATTAATCTCTTTTTAAGATTGTTCTCAAGTTCCATAGAAACAGGATATCCGTTTTGTAATGCGAACTCCACATCATCTTCCATGATTTTTGCTATACCGTCTATCATCTGAGTTATACGGTCTTCACACTGAAGCACCATGATAAATCCGAACATAGCTTTTATAACTTCATCGGTTCGATCAAGGATTGATGAAGTCATATTCCAAGATTCTTCAAGTTCTGTAAATGCAGAAGGAGCAGTCTGCTCTTTTAGAAGAGTCAGCTTCTCATGTGCCTCTCTGGCATCATGATGAATTGCTTTCATTTCTTTAACACGCTCTTCAAATATAGTTTCTATCTCTTTCGTACTCTCTTGCATATTTAATTTGATTCCGTCTAAGTTTGCATTGTGTACGGAAGTATCTACACTAAAGCGCTCTATAATCTCTCTTTGTTCTCTTACTTTTATTTTTTGCTCAATATGTGAGTTATAAGCTTCAAGCATAGAAGGGAGTTTATCAAGGCGAGCACGGTCTATCCATGCGTCAAATATATCCGGAACAAAGCACTGCTCAGTTATTGGATCATGCAATGCAATAATAAGCAGACATTCATGTGGGTTCACTAAGGCAGTTGCAAATGATAAATGCTCTAAACCGCAAATAATTACATCACCTCGAATCTCATCTAACTCTATCTTTCGATAAAATTTTTCATCTAGAAGAGGAAAATCAGTATCGTCTTCTAGTAAATTCCAAATTGTTTTCATAAAAATTCCTATTATTTATTCTTAAAAT
>CAIUZU010000081.1 GCA_903903705.1 uncultured Helicobacteraceae bacterium | reverse complement strand
ATATTATCAAATTCATTAAAAACATATTCAAGTCTTTTTTGTGTAGCTTGATAAACATTCTCTTTTTTACTGAATATATTATATCTAAAACTACATATTAAAGTCAAGCGTTTTTATATATTTTATTGAAATAATTTAACGAACGATTATTTATTTAATTATCAATGAGTAGAGAGCTAAAGCAGTAGCAGAACTTACTACTATTTTTCTTTTAAAAACTCTTATATTTGTGGCTTGTTTATGGTAATGGTTGAGAGAGTTATATTAACAGTAGATGATGTGTTTTTGGGGGTTGGGGAAAAGTGAGGATAGAGGCATAGCAGCCAGAGGGGTAACTAATCCCTCTGTTTTGATTAATGAAGAGCGGGTGCGAACACCATCAACACTAAAAAGACTGCTATTAGTTTATAATACAAAATATAAACCTTTTTGCAAGTTCCCGCCCTCCCCATCCTTGCCAAAAAAAAGACAAAAAAAAAGGCTAAAGCCGAAGCCCTAGCCTTAACTTGCATAGTCTGTTAGTTACGCAGACGGTTTATATTTGTATTACAAACAGAATTATATCACATAAAAATAAATTAGCAGCAGAACCGCTTTCTCATACTCTTGAGAGCTTTTTGAGAAAGTTTGTTGCTGTTTTTCTATGCACTCCGGCTTCTTGAGCTAGAGAGTGAGGATTTATAGGTTTGCCGTATAGCCTCATTATATTAAGAGCCGTTTGACATTTAGAGTTTGCTTTTGAAGATCTTGCTTTTGTAGCTTTAGCTGCTGCATCTGTTCGTGTCATTTATATACTCCTTTTGGGTGTACACTTCTGTTAAGTGAAATGTACAGTGCTAATCATCCGCTTTTTTTTCATCTGGGAAAAGCTCTTTTCCTTTAAAAAGATAATATCCAGCTCTTGCTATTAACTCAAATGAAGATAAAGCAACTATCACAAAAAATGTTAACAGTAGTAAGATACCTAATATTGAAAATATTTCTGCACCGCCCCACATCAAAAATATTAATAATATAGGAAATACGAAATATATAGTGAACTTCAAAAACTTTTTTGAAAATTCTGATTTGAAATGATATGAGTTTTCCTTGATAACAGTAGTTCCGCAATGCGGACACTGCATTGCATTTGTTGATATCTTTTTTACACATTCGTGGCATCGAATTAACGCCATTGTTTCTCCTTTATGTTTTTGAAAGAGGCAGCCTGAGCCGCCTCTTTTTTCTTGTTCTTCTCTCTTAAAAACCACGCTCTAAAATTTTAAATAAAAAAACGAACTGCGTATATGATATTTGTAATGTTCAGAGCATGTGGATTTTAACCGAGTTCGGACGAGGTGGTTTTGAACTCGTTCAAAAAATATTCATTTGCGAAAATGTGTTTGCGTTCACTCGCTCTTAAGATGCTTGAGCCGCTTGCATTGTTGCACTTGCACCGTTTGACTTTTTGCTCTTGGTCTTTTGATACTCTTCGTTCTGCCATCTGTAGAAATCATCGACTTTTGTATCATAGATAAAGTCTTTTTGTATCATAGGATAATCTACATAATCACTTTTACCGACATAGAGTGCGCCGCTCTCCGGTAGATATGTCACATGCTGAAAATTAGCAGATAATTTATCCATCTCCGACCAGTCTAAAATATTTGACTCTTTTGTGGTTTCGCTTTGGTGGTTGTTTACTGTTTTGTAAATACCATAT
>CAIUZU010000080.1 GCA_903903705.1 uncultured Helicobacteraceae bacterium | reverse complement strand
CCTCGCTAAGCGTGGGAAAAAATGTTGAAAAATCGGTTATAGTTATCGATGAAGCAAGCAAAAAAGCGGATGATATAAAAAATGAGATACAAACCGCCATCTGTGAAGTGCAAGAGAGCAAAAGAGAGATACTAAAAGCAAATAAAAATCTTGACTCCGCAAGAGATGAAATCATAAATCTAACCCAAAAAGTAGAGCAAAGTGCGGAGTTTGAAATTGAACTCTCAAACAAAATGCAAACACTTTCTCAAGATGCGAATGAGGTAAAAACCATACTTGAAATCATTGCAGACATTGCAGATCAAACAAACCTACTAGCACTCAATGCTGCTATAGAAGCCGCACGGGCAGGAGAGCACGGCAGAGGTTTCGCAGTTGTTGCAGATGAGGTTCGTAAACTAGCAGAGAGGACACAAAAAAGCCTTACCGATATAAATGCGACAATAAACATTATTGTTCAATCTATTGTGGATGTAAGCGTTCAGATGAACGCTAACTCCAATGAGATACAAAAGTTGGCAATTAGTTCAAAAGATGTTGAGAGAAAAATAGACGACAGCGCTACCATCGTAAATAGAACAGTTAGGATAATGGACAGGGCGGTAGATGATTTTGAACAAACAGGAAAAAATATTGAAATCATCGTTTCACAAGTTTCGCAAATCAACATGCTCTCTTCACAAAATGCCAGAAGCGTGGAAGAGATAGCCTCTGCCGCAGAACACTTAAACTCTATGACCGACATCCTACATGCTAAACTAGAAGTTTTTAGAACCTAAAATTTTTTATATTTAAAACTTAACCAAAAGGGAGTAACATTAGTTTATGGAAAAAGATAAAGTTTATGTACTAGATACAAATATTATTTTGCAAAACCTGCAAAATATAAAAAATTTAAGTGACAACGGCTCAAACATAGTTGTGATACCCGAGACGGTACTACTTGAACTTGAAGATAAAAAGAAACTTCCAAATGAGCTTGGGTTTTACTCAAGAGAGTTTGCCAGATTTTTGGCATCGACAAAGATAAAAGAGATAGATCTTAAACAAAACTATAAAGTCGTCAAACTTTATAAAGATAATATTATCGTCCACATCATCTCAAAGAACAGCTACGAAACGCAAATCGAGCAACACCACATCTCAGAGAGCAACGACAAGAGGATTATCGAAGTTGCTGAAGTTGCAAAAGAGTACTACCGAGGTAAAAAAGTTATATTTTTATCTATCGACATCTATGCAAGAACTTTTGCTTTGTTTAAAAACCTCAAGACCCAAACACTAAATGACGATAAGAGTGAAGTTCCTGATTTTGAGTTTGTAAAGAGCGTAAACTTAGAGTCTATCTATTTTAACAACCTAAATCTTCAGAGCATTAAAGAGATAGATCCGCAGCATAAGGCGGAGAATTTTTGCTATGTTTTTGAGTCAAGTGACGGAAACAGCGCATACGGCATTGTAGTCGGAGATAAAGTTATGGTAATGGATGAGAGCGATTTTAATCCTCTTTGCGTAAAACCTGCAAACTTAAAACAGAAATTTTTTACAAAAGCAATTATCGAGAATGCTTACAATCTGTTGGTAATCGACGCAAAAGCCGGAAGCGGTAAAACGCTCATGTCGTTTGTTGCTGCCATGAGGCTTGTTGACAAGGGATTGTATGACAAAATAGTTTATGTCAGAAACTCCATAGAGTCCATAGACAGAGGTGCTGAGGTTGGATTTTTATCGGGAAATGATGAAAAGTTTAGAATCTACAACATGGCACTAAATGATACGATGGAGTTTATCGCAAAAAAACGGCTCAAAAAAGGGGTAAATGCCGATAATGCAGAATCCATAAAATCAAAAACTGAAGAGCTTATGTACAAATATGATATCCAAACGCTTTGGCCCGGAGAAGCAAGAGGCAGAACGCTTAGCGGTGCGATTGTAATCATGGACGAGTGGCAAAACAGCAGCGAAAAGACGACACAACTTATACTCTCAAGGCTTGATGAGAACTGCATGGCAATCGTTATAGGCTCAAACAGACAGATTGACAATCTCTATCTAAACAAGTACAACAACGGTCTTACAACACTTCTCAAACAGACAAGAAAAAAACATCGTGAGCTAAATATATTTGCCATAGAGCTTGAAAAAGCCGTTCGAGGAAAGTTTGCCGAGTTTAGTGAGAGAATTTTTGAGAAAAATGACAACAAATAGATTTATAAACGACACTATTTACAGCCATATAGAACACACAGAGCTTGAAGAGAGTGCGCTTCAGAGCAAAATACTGAGCAGATTGCAGTTTATAACCCAAAATGCGCTGGCTTATTTTGCTTTTCCATCCATCAACACAAAAAGATATATCCACTCTTTAGGCACTATGCATGTTGCCTCTCACATGTACAAAAGCGCTCTTTTAAACACAAAGAGCGACCTCAGAAGTAAAGTTTTAAATGAGATTTTTTTAGCCATTAAAAAAATAGAAGTTGAATTGCAGATCCAAAAAAAGATACAAAAAAGCAAACTTTTTGAAGACGACACGCTCTACCAATTTTTGATACCACTTAAAAATGAGAAAGAGAAATATGCCTACCTGCTCTCGCTTCAAGCCATAAGATTTGTGGGACTGCTCCATGACGTGGGACATCTTCCGTTTTCACATCAGGTAGAGTTTGCCATGCAGAGTCTCTTTCTTGAGAACTCAAACGTACAAAACAAGAATAAAAAACAGAACGAATTTGTAGAGTTTTACAAAACCATCACCGATAACAACAGGTTGGTTTTACATGAAGCGATGGGCTTAGAGTTTGTAAAAATGCTCTTTGAACATGAGATAGCACAAAATTATGAGTCGGCTGTTGATGAAGATTATATAAAGATTATCTACAAGTTAGTAACCCTTATCTTGGAAGAGAAACGTTTTGAGGGTTTTGATTTTGGAGTGCTTCACAGCCTTATAGATGCAAGCGTAGATGCCGACAGGATTGACTACATAAACCGTGACATGCTAGCCAGCGGCTATATCGGCGGAGCGGTCGACTTGCTTAGAATCGCCAAACAGAGTGTTTTAACAAGCAAAAAAGATGGAGAGTACTATATCTCTTTTTTTGACAGTGCCATTTTAGACATAGAACACATGCTTGAGATGCGTTTTAATCTCTATAAAAAAGTGATTTTCAACCACCAAATAGCAAAAAAAGATGCGATGCTTGAAAATCTCATAGCATATCTTGCAAGCGAATACTTTTTAGCTCCAAAAGATAAAAAATCAAACAATATCTCTATGCTTTGGAAATTTTTACAACCCAAAAGCTTTGAAAAAAAACTCGATACTATCAATCTTCTCGATGAAAATTGGCTTATTTCACTTT